>BDTD01000026.1 GCA_002897635.1 bacterium BMS3Abin11
CTATGTATAAAAGCTGAATTAACCTTTCAGCCATGCCCAGACCTTCCCGAATTGAATATTAAGGAGCGCTTCATCATGTAATGAACCGTGGTCGAGATCGCAGAGCCATCTTTCATAATGATGCGCACAAGAGATGAGGTCAAGCCTATTTATCAATGTAAAAACTATCCAAGTAGATTTTTATTTCAGAATGTAATTCTACAACAGCTTCAAAACCGAGATTCTAACTAGATCTCAGGATGTCTGCTTCCGGTAGATTTAAAATTGTTAGTGATTGTCTATTTTCGTCGGCCATGTCTCGAAAGTAGTCGGTCCAAGTGACAAGTTCCAGAAGTTAATATCACGAAGGAAAGCAGTTTCGCTACACTGATTATTGTCCTTTTCCCTTGATCTTGTGTTTTTGATCTCCATCCCCTTTTGGGTTGTCGAGCACAGCAAGGAAGCTAAAAAACAAATCATAATACCTACAAGCTAAGTCTGGCCGGAATACCAGTCATATCCCAGTTACTAATCCCCCACCCAAGAACTTCATCGACAGATGAAGCCACCAGTCCATCCGGCGGATCCTGCCCAAGATCCCGAAGTGCCATAACCAGCGTCTTTGCTGGATCCCTCAGCGATACAGCTTTGGCACCGGTCTGTTTGGATAATTTTGTACCTTCTGCATTGACGGCTACCGGTATATGACCGTATTGCGGCGGCTGGATATCCAGCACCTCCTGTAGATAACTCTGTGCCGGAGTCGATGTGAGTAGATCGGCGCCGCGGATGATTTCAGTGATCTGTTGCTCTGCATCATCGACAACTACTGCCAGGTGATAGGCATAGAGCCTGTCTGAACGGCGTACGATGAAGTCACCATTTGAATCAAAAAGATTGAATATCTGTTGGCCCTGAATCAGATCCATCCATGTGACTGCCCGATCGGGTGTTTTGATACGTAACGAAAAACGTTTACGTTCAGGTATATAGCCCTTTCGACAGTGACCCTGGTAAAAATTTTCGCCACGTTTCGCTATTTCCTTCCTGCTGCAGCTACAGCGATAAAGCAGATCATCTTTTGTTAGCTGTGCCAATGCTTCATCGTATAATTCGCTGTGGCGACTCTGATAGACAACCTCTTTGTCCCAGTGAAGGCCATATTGTTCCAGGGTGCGAAGGATATCTGCACTTGCACCGGATACTTCCCGTGGCGGGTCCAGATCATCAATACGAACCAGCCAGGTTCCATTTTTTGAACGGATGTTGAGGTGGCTGGCAACGGCGGCCAGTAGCGAACCGTAGTGTAGAGGGCCAGTAGGGGAGGGGGCGAATCGCCCAATGGCCGGGGGTGTCATCTTTTACGATAAAGGTAGTGGATGGCCTTTTTTAATGTCTGGTTTGCTTTCTTCCCGCTGTACATGCCCGTCAGCCATTCAACAACAGGCTTACGATTTTTATTCAGGCATTTATACTTTAACTGTTCTTTAGTCATTGAATTAAGTGCAGAGACCAGTTGTTCATTTTGCTCTTTGTTATCGCGAATCTGGTAACAGTTTGTTAAATAAGTACGAATGGTGAAAAGAGCCGCCTGCTGTTCCGGGAATGGCCATAATACCTGACGTTCTACCCGCAAATACAGGGAAGGGTGGTGAGGGTCGAAACGTCTTTTCTTTTCTTTACTGCCCGTTGATGACAGACAGGGGCGTGGGTGTTGATTTAGATTGGCTTCGGGTGTCAGGTCCCAGACAAATCGTAGGAAAGGGCCTTTCTTAACAATGGTATTAACTATTGCCTCGGCATCCCGCTTGCTGTTATGTATGCCAGCGACTGGTTCATGTATTGATTGAAATGATTGCCCTATTTTTTCTTCCGCTGCCCAGTTATTGGCCTGGCAGAGGTGAACTGCGGCCAGCCAGTCACGACCAAAAGGGGATTTGCTGATTATGACCATGTCTTCCTGTATCTGGCAGGCCAGCGCATCCAGTGCGTCATGGTAGTCAGGGGAGGGTGCCGGCCCATTTCGTTCAACTTTTATAAAGCGCAGCTTCTGGTCAAATACAAGTGTTTCATCTGTAAGTTTGCAATAGAGTGCAATGTCTTTTTCCGACTGACTGTTCAGCTGAAACAGGTCGGGGTGTTCCAGTGTCAGGCGTTCAATGATAAAGCGTAGAATACTTGTTAAAACCTCTGTAGAAAGCATTTGCGTACGGTAGTACTTTGACAGTCTTTCCTGTCGTGCATCGAGTTTTACCTGGCGATAGACGGTAAAGTTTTCATCCAGCTGGAACACCTGCTGATCGGCGGCAGTGTTACCGAGATCAACACCGAAGTCTTTTAGTGCGGGATTGACATCGTAAATACCGTCCTGCAGGGGAAAATAACTTGCGGCATGTGGTAACGGGGTATTTTCAGATGCGCCAGTCATGCTCTCTGTTGCTCTCCGTTGGCGGTCAACAGTGTAAGGGCCTCATTGTATTTTTTCTGTGTCTGTCTGACGATGTCATCAGGAATGGCTGGCGCGGGGGCTGTTTTATCCCAGCCTGTGTTCTCAAGCCAGTCACGAATGTACTGCTTGTCGAAACTTTCAGGGCTGCTGCCGGGCTGGTAACTGGCTACTGGCCAGAAGCGGGAGGAATCCGGCGTCAGCGCCTCATCAATGAGAAAAAGCCTGCCCTGTTCATCCTCTCCAAACTCAAATTTAGTGTCCGCAATAATAATCCCGTGCTGCAGAGCAAATTCTGCTGCAAAATGATACAGTGCCAGGCTGGCGTCCCTGATTTCTTCGGCACGCGGCCGGCCGATCTGATCAAGCAGCATTTCAAAGCTGAGGTTTTTGTCATGCCCACCCGCTGCGGCCTTGGTTGAGGGCGTAAACAGGTTTTGCGGTAATTTATCCGCCATTTTCAGCCCTGCGGGCAGGGTAATATCACAGACACTTTGTGTCTGCTGATACTCCTTCCAGCCTGAGCCCGCCAGGTATCCACGGACGATGGCTTCAACAGGCAGTACTTTCAGGTTTCTGACTATCATGCTGCGTCCCTGCAGCCATTCTTTCTCTGCCGGGTTTAATGACAGGCTGGAAATATTTGTAGTCAATAGATGATTGGGGATGATGTGGCGGGTCTTCTCAAACCAGAATTCAGCGACCCGGGTCAGTATGTGCCCCTTGTCAGGGATCTGCGTCGGCATGATGACATCAAAGGCAGAGAGCCGGTCACTGGCAACAAACAGCAGACGCCCATCGTCAATACGATATATTTCTCTCACTTTGCCGCTAGCAATGTGTTCAAGGCTGGTGATGGTTTCAGTTTTAAGCATCATGCCGATCGAATTCGTTTAAAAAATTTATAGGGGTAAGTAAATCATACTAGCTGATTTCCTCTAAATATCTATAGGACTACGCCCCTGGCTGGTGTGGTCATGTTCGATGTGCTGATGGATAAAATCACGGATAAAATGCATTGGTCGCGCACTACTGAAACGATCAATAGCCTCACCCTTATGAAACAGAATGACAGTAGGAAAGCCGCGCACATTATAGCGGCCAGCCAGCTTCATGTTATTGCCTTTATCTATTTCAATTTTTACTAGCAGCACCAGCCCCTGTTCTTCTTCTACCGCTTTTATCAGATTCGGTGCGAGAACATGGCAGGGGCCGCACCAGTCGGCCCAGAAATCAACCAGAACCAGCATAGTATGAGACTGTCTAATAACTTTAGCATCAAATTCTGACAAATTAATGTCAATCATATGCGGATGGTCTGGTTTAATACTATGCATCTGCATTTTTAGTGATATTCCAGTAGTAGAGCATAGTGTTCTTTGGCGATTGGTCTAAGTTCTTGAATAGACAATGCTGCCTGCGAGTAAGGTGGTGCTGACACGGCCTTTCAGTGGCCAGCGTTTGAACGGGGTGTTACGGCCTTTGCTGAGTAGTTTCGTGCTGTCTAACAGCCATTCCTCACGCGGGTCAAATATACAGATATCCGCCAGGCATCCTACGCTTAGACTGCCGGCCTCAATGCCGAGCAGGGCGGCAGGCCCGGAACTCAGGCTGGCGATCAGAGTATTGAGGCCCATGACATCTTCATGAACCAGTTTCAGACCGAGTGGCAGTAGTGTCTCAAGACCTGAAATGCCAGGTTCTGCTTCGCTGAAAGCAGCAAGCTTGGCATCTCTTTCATGCGGCTGATGGTCAGAGCATATTGCCTGGATATCGCCCTGCACGACGGCTGACCTCAGGCTGTCTTTATCTCTTTCTGATCTCAACGGTGGCATTACCCGACACAGGGTATTGAAGTCAGTGACATCGTATTCGGTCAGGTGCAGATGATGTATGGCGACATCAGCAGTTACCTTTAGGCCTCTCTCACGCGCCTGTACGATAAGATCAACTGAGCGTGCACAGGAGAGACGAGCGAAGTGAGCCCTTACACCAGTCTGTTCGATGAGTGCCAGATCACGTGCGACAATAACGGTTTCTGCTGCTTCCGGTATGCCGGCCAGGCCGAGACGGGTGCTGATCTCGCCTTCGTGCATGCAGCCAGTATCGCTTAACCAGGGATCGTTAGCATGCAGTATCAGCAGTAGATCAAAGCTGGAAGCATATTCCATTGCCCGCCGCATGACCATGGTGTTGGTGATAGCATGTTCTGCATTACTGAATGCCACGCAACCCGCCTGATGCAGTGCATGCATGTCTGACAGGGTTTCACCACCGAGTGCGTTTGTTAGAGCGCCCAGCGGAAGTATATGGGTCAGGCCGATTTCTCTGCCACGATGGGTCAACATATTGGCCATCGCCGGTGTATCAATAATGGGTGTGGTGTCTGGCGGGCAGCAGCTGGTCGTTATGCCGCCGGCAATGGCTGCGGCACACTCGCTCTTCAGTGTGGCCTTGTACTCCTGTCCGGGTTCACGCATGCGTGCGCTGAGATCCACCAGGCCAGGGCAAACAATTTGATTCATGGCATCGATGGTTTTATCTGCAGTAAAACCATCTGGCATATCGCCTGATGCAATGATATTGCCATTGGCAATATATAAATCCTTTACACTATCAATATTGTTGGCAGGATCAATGACTCGCCCACCCCGGATATGTATATTCATCAGCTCAGCCATTGCCTTCTCCACCGAGGATCATCGACATCACCGCCATTCTGACAGCTATGCCATTGGTGACTTGCGGCAGGATGACTGATTGTGGGCCGTCTGCTACTTCTGAGGATATTTCCAGTCCGCGATTGATGGGGCCGGGGTGCATGATGATGGCATCCGCCGCCGCCGCTGCAAGGCTCTCAGTTGTCAGGCCATAGAGATTAAAATATTCCTGTTCACTGGGGATGTAGGCATGCTTCATGCGTTCTTTTTGTAAGCGCAACATCATTACTACATCGACACCGTCAAGGCCCTGCTGAAGATCGTTGTAGGCATGTACCCCCAGTCGTTCTATCTGTGATGGCAGCAGACTATTGGGGGCAACAACCCGAATCTCGTGGACACCGAGGTTGTTCAGGGCATGTATTTGTGACCGCGCAACGCGTGAATGCAGGATGTCGCCGACGATCGCCACACGCAATTCACTGAACGGACCCTTGTACTGGCGAATTGTGAACATGTCCAGCATCGCCTGTGTCGGATGTGCATGCTGGCCATCACCGGCATTGATGATATGCACGTGATCCGGCACATGTCGGGCGATCAGTTCAGCCACGCCGCTCTTTGCATGGCGGATGATAAACAGGTCGGTATGCATGGCCTCGAGAATATTAATCGTATCCAGCAGAGTCTCGCCCTTGCTGGTTGACGAGCTGTCTGGATTTAGATTGATGACATCTGCTGACAGGCGTTTGGCGGCAATTTCAAAGGTGGTACGGGTACGGCTGCTGTTCTCAAAAAATAGATTGACGACAGTATGGCCGCGCAGCAATGGCAGCTTTTTTATCTCGCGCTGGCCAAACTGGGTGAATTTGTCCGCAGTGGTGAGTATCTGCTGCAGTGTTTCTTTCTGCAGGCCCTCTATAGACAGGAAGTGGCGCAGTTTGCCGTGGTTGGTGTACTGCAGATGTGGCTTCATGATTGATTGTTCCCCGCTGCCAGGTCTCCCACTACCAGTGACAGCTTTTCCGGGCCGACCAGCTTCACCTGTTGGTCCGTCCTGAGATCCAGAGTCATGCCGCAGTAATCGGCCTGAATGGGCAGTTCATGACCATTCCTGGTAACCAGTACACAAAGGCGGATTGAGGCGGGTCGGCCATAGTCAAAAATTTCGTTCATGGCGGCGCGTACGGTGCGCCCCGTCTGCAGTACATCATCAATCAGCAGGATGTGGCGGTCACTTATGTCCAGTGGGATGTTTGAGGCTTTGACCTCTGGGTTGAGACCAATGCGACTGAAGTCATCACGGTAGAAACTGATGTCCAGACTGCCGCAGGGTTCTTTAATGGCCAGTCGCTCATGTAGAATTTCTGCCAGCCAGGAACCACCGGTATGAATGCCGATAATGACGGGATGGATAGCAAGCAGTGGAGTAAGATCGTTGGCCAGTTTGTCTAGCAGTGCAGAGACTTCGACATCAATCTTTTTTGTCATTCCCAACCAGTCCATTCAAGAAGGTTTGCAGTATCTCTCTGGCCGCATAGCTGTCAACCAGACCACTGGAGCGCCGGCTATTATAGCCTGCCTCGCGTATTTCAGATAGTGCCATGTGCGTGCTCAGTCTTTCATCAACATGATGTACCGGCAGGCTGTAACGGCCGTCTAGCTGGTTGCCGAATCGTCGCGCCCTGGGTGTCACCGGGTTGTCACCGTTATCCATCTGGATTGGCCAGCCGACGACTAAGGCATCCGGTTGCCATTCGGTAATCAGTCGTGAGATATGTCCCCAGTCCGGCTGGCCATTTCTAACCTGAATAGTGTCGAGTGCTGTGGCACTGACCGATACCGTATTGCCAACGGCTATGCCGATTCGTTTGGTGCCGTAGTCGAAGCCAAGGTAGGTGGCTGAATTCATGCCTTGCCTGAATAATAAGACATTTTGCTGAGATCGATACCAGCCAGGCTGGCAGCCGCCTCCCAGCGTTTCTCGACAGCTGTTTCAAAAATTACCTGGTTGTCGGCAGTAGCATAGACCCAGGAATTTTCTGACATTTCGAGTTCAAGTTGAGATGATGCCCAGCCGGCATAGCCCAGTGCTAGCAGGTAATGATCTATCTTTTTCCCCTCTGCCAGTGCTTCGAGAAAGTCCGCTGACGTAGTCAGGCGCAGCTCATCACCTATCTGTAAAGTGTTCTCCCATTCATGGCTGGCGTCATGCAGGGCAAAAACATGATCGAGCCTGACAGGGCCGCCATGCCAGATGGAATCCGCTGGGAGCTGTAGATTTTCAGTTGGCAACCCGGCATTACTAAACAATTCTGCCACATTCAGTTGCAGTGGCTGGTTGATGATGATTCCCATAGCACCATCATCGTCATGATGGCAGATTAGCGTCACGCTATGAGCAAAGTTTTCGTCCTGCAGGCGGGGCATGGCGATAAGAAAATGGTTGGCAAGTGATTTCAACGGCTGGTCAACCGGTCTCCATGCTGGAATTTCCAGGTACGAGTGATGTGGATGATATCCACATCATCACGAAAATTCTTCGGGAAGGGGGAAAAGGGTGCGGCCAGACGGACAATACGAATCGCCGCATCATCTAACGCCTTGTGACGCGAACTGCGCCGGATATTAATGCTGTCCAGTCTGCCATCAGGCAGGATGGCAACATCCAGAATCAGGCTGCCGGTCAGGTTTCGACGTTTCGCTTCTTCAGGGTAATTCAGGTTACCGATACGCTCGACCTTGGCACGCCAGGCATCCATATACGATGCATATTTATACTCACGCGTACGCGCAGTCAGAAATTTTTTACGTGGTCGTTTTTGATAGTTCTGCTGCTGCAGGGATATTTCAGCCAGCAAACGTTCCCGTTCGTTGTCCAGATTCATCTGCTCGGGCAAGCCTATTAATGGTCTCTGTTCCAGTGTTTTCTTTTTCTTGTTTTTTAGTGGTTGAGAAATGGTTTTCTGTTTTTTTGAATCAGCCACCAGTACCTTGTCAGTGCGGGAGATAATGTCTTCATTGGCAATACTCGCAGGGCGAAAAATGGGTACTGATTTTTTATTTGTAGACGTCCCGGGAAGTGGGCTGGTTGCACGCAGAGGCTGGTCGCTGTCGCCACCACCCTGCTGGCTGGCATTGGCAAGGAAATCCGCTTCGTCGGGTTCTTCCTTTGTATGTGCCTGCACCAGTGTGATTTCAAGCTGAGGCAGGGCATCACTGGCTGGATTTTTAGGCAATGAGAAAGTTAGCCCGAGTATCAGCACTATATGTAGCAGTGCTGCACCAACCAGGGTGATGCCAAGATCATTGTTGTTGTCCTGGACACTGAATAGTTCGGCGTAGCTCATACTGTGTTTACAAGTCTCTTTTCTATAGAGGATGCAATTATAGCGTTAAACAGACCAAAAAAAACGCCTGCTGCAATCAGTATGGGTGTTAATGCCAGTATTCCCCGGTGAGGGATGAACAGCCACCACGCAACTAGCAGCTGAGCCATGACATGGCTGATACTGGCCAGTATGCTGACGCCTGCCATCCCTACCCACGGGCGCATACCTGTCCACAGTAGCAGCATGGCAAGCAAACTTGCTAAAGCACCACTGAGGCTGAGAAAAAAGGTCGGCGACATAAACGTTCCCAGCAATAGACTGCCAGCCGTTACCCGTAGCAGACTGACCCATACCGCAAACCGCCAGCCATAACGAAATAGCACCAGCAAAGTAACAATGTTCGCCAGACCCGGTTTAATGCCCGGAACCGGACTCGGAAAACTGCTTTCCAGTACATGGATAACAATTGCCAGTGCGGCAAATGCCGCAATCTTTCTGTCTTCTTCAGTAATTTCGATTTGCCTGGTCATAGAATCTTTTTTTCACCACAGTGGACACAGAGAAAAGAGAATATATATTATTTTTTTCTTTTCTGGGCTGCTACTACCGCCTGACAATAGTGCTTTAATCAAAGTTTTATAAAAATACCCCTATTTTGAATGCAAAACCAAACAGGAACTATAGATCACAAATACTCACAACAATATTTTAAATGATTTCCTCTGTGTCCTCTGTGGTGAAAAGGTTTTAGTGTCAGAAATTTATCCCATCAAACCGCTCCCGGTTCGAAATCAGTGACACACCCACTTTATTCGGCAGGCAGACGATGTTATCGCCGCTTTGCTGGTGCCAGCCACTTAATACGCAAAGTTGCCTCTTGCCGGGTGAGCTGATCATTCGAACCCTGCCGTCACGAATTTCTATTACGCTGTTACCAATATCGCCCGCCACAGTGATTTGTTGGGGGTCTTTTATCGAGTAAACAACGGGGGGCTGGTCGCCGACCGTGACTTCTATTGCAGCCACCGCGCCAGAATCACTTTGGGTCATTGACCATGATAACGGAACAAGCAGCAGACTAAGAAATAATATTAGCCAGTCTCCCGGTTTCATTTTTATCATTCTTTTTTAACACCGTCTGGCTGGGGCTTGCTGATGATGATTTCTATATCTTCTTCGTTATTTTCAAGTTTTATCCGCTGCTGCATTGACGGTGTCATGATTATGCGTCCCAGTTTATCGACCAACATTACATCTGACACGCCCATTTTTTTCGCAACTTCCTGCCAGTAATCCGGGCCGGCTACAAATAATGCGGTACTGGCGGCATCAGCTAATGCACCATTCTTATGCAGGACGGTGACCGATACTGCCTGATCGGCAGGGTAACCGGTGCGGGGGTCTATGATGTGATTGTAGCGTTTACCCTCATACGTAAAGTAGCGCTCATAGTCACCGGAGGTAAACACACATTCGTCCTTTCCCAGTTCCAGGCTTGCAATGATGCCATTGCCCAATGGGTTGCGTATACCTATGCGCCAGGGGCGTTGCCCCCGATCGCCAATCCCACAGAGATCACCACCGGCATTGATCAAGGCGTGTTTTATGCCCAGATCACGCATTTTCTGCAGTCCGATGGAGACAGCATAACCCTTGGCGATCGCCCCGAGATCTAATTGTATCTGAGGGTTGTGCCCTCGCAGTCGATTACCATCAATATCGATATCATTTACCGTAGGCAGCTTGTCCAGCAGACGTGCAATATTTTTCTGGCTGGGTGGTGTCTGAGGCTGTTCAGAGCCCTGGAAGCCCCAGGATCGAATCAGTTTACCTATCGTCGGATTGAATAAGCCATTGCTCAGCTGTGAATATTGCTTCGACAGTTTAATCAGTGGCAGCACGGCTTTGTCTGCTGTAAACCATTCACCCATTGCAAGCAAAGCGCTGGTTTGTGTCAGCTTGCCTGGTTGCCAGGCGTGCCAGTTGTTATGCATACGATCAAAATCTGTAAACAGGCTGGCCGCTGCCTGGTCTGCCTGTGCCTTATCATCACCATGAATTTTGATCTCTATCAGTGTGCCAAAGGCAAATGATTGATAGCGGTAAAGATTTTGCTTCTCACAGGCGGTGAGTAATACTGGCAGGACGAGCAGCGCAGCTGCTAGCCATCGGGAAGACCTCATGCAGGTAAACGCAATTCTATGGCATCCATTAAATCGCCGGCAATATCGAGCCCGAATTGTTTGTCCAGTTCGCGTATGCAGGTCGGGCTGGTGACATTGATTTCAGTCAGGTAGTCACCGATAACATCCAGGCCGGCGAACAGTATGCCTTTTTCTTTTAGTACTGGGCCGACCTGTTCACAGATCCAGTAGTCCCGGTCACTCAGTGCGATACCTTTGCCGATGCCGCCGGCAGCCAGGTTGCCACGGGTTTCTCCTGCCAGGGGTATACGTGCCAGTGCGTAGGGGGCGGGGTTTCCATTTACCATTAGTATGCGCTTATCTCCCTCTCTGATCTCAGCAATGAAACGCTGTGCCATGATGCTGGTTGCCCCTTTCTGTGTCAGGGTTTCAATGATGACCCCTTTATTGGGGTCATCGGCCTGTACCCGGAAAATCGATGAACCACCCATGCCGTCCAGTGGTTTGAAAATACAGTCTTCATGCTGCCGGATAAACTGGCGCAGTCTGTCCGCGGAGCGAGTCACCAAAGTTGGGGGCGCACACAGCGGGAAGCTGGTGGTAAAGAATTTCTCATTACAGTCACGCAGGCTTTGCGGTTTGTTGACGACCAATGTGCCCTGTTGTTCAATCAGTTCCAGCATGTAGGTGGTATAGATATACTCAAGATCAAACGGTGGATCCTTACGCATCAAAATTGCACTGCATTCAGACAGTTTATGTGTGTTCGCTGGTGACAGCTCCAGCCAGGGGTCCTGTCCCGGCAGAAGTTTTACAGCACGGCTTTCCGTATAGGTTATACCATCGCTGGTAAAAAGGTCTGTCTGTTGCATGTAACGTACTTGCCAGCCCCGTTTTTGTGCCGCCAGTATCATCGCCCAGGTGCTGTCTTTTACGATATTAATCTGTTCAATCGGGTCCATAATGACGCCGATGACTATAGGCTTATTCATGCCGCTACCGTTGTTTTCAGCATCTTGATTTCACGCGCTGCGGCCAGTAAGGCCAGTCGGCAGATCACGCCATAAGTATAAAAACGGTTTGGGCCTGCACCCGGGGCGGCTGATTTATCCGGCAGAGTACAGGTATCGGCGAAGGCCAATGGTTCAAAGTGCATACCGGGAGCATTAAGGTTTTCGTTAATATCTCTGCTGGTATGTACCCGGTAAAAGCCGCCAACAACTGAATGGTCAATCATATAGACTACCGGCTCGGCAATAGCATTATTGTCTCCCCAGGTTTCAAAGGTAAAAACGCCTTCCTGTACCAGTACATCGCTGACAACGCTACCGCCTTTTCTTCGCGCCATCCTGTTCCTTTGTTTCCTGTTAAGCCCCCGGATTTCTGATGGGTCGCGTATGGTCATGACGTTCATGCCATAGGTGCCTGCATCGGACTTGGCAATGACGAAGGGCTCTTCTTTGATGCCGTATTCCTGATATTTCTTTTTGATTATCTCCAGCACATCGGCGACATTTTCTGACAGACATTCTTCACCATCGCGTTTCTGAAAGTCTATTTTTCCACAACGTCTGAAATAGGGATCAATCAGCCACGGGTCGATATCGATGATGCCGGAGAACTCTTTTGCGATCCGCTTGTAATGGGCAAAATGGTCTGATTTTAACCTGCTTGACCAGCCCATGGCAGGGTGTGGAGAGATGGCCTGGTCAGGGTCGATATTTTCCAGAATGGCGGGGATACCATCTGACAGGTCGTTGTTCAGCAATATGATGCAGGGGTCGAAATCCTCGATGTGCAGCCTGTTGCCGGACCGTTCCAATGGGTGCTGAATCATGCTTTGGCCAGATGGCAGGATCAGTTCGCGCGTTTGCTTCTCTTCGTTGATATGGCCTATGCGAACCTGTAGCCCTGACTTTTCGATTATACTTTGCAGGGTAGAGAGGCTCTCCAGATAAAACTGATTGCGGGTATGAGATTCCGGCACGATGATCAACCTTCTCGCATTCGGACAGAGGTGTTCAATGGCCGCATGAACCGCCTGCACACATAAGGGCAGGAACGCCGGGTTAAGGTTGTTAAAGCCAGCGGGGAATAGATTGGTATCGACCGGTGCGACCTTGAAGCCTGCATTTCGCAAATCTACTGAACTGTAAAAAGGCGCGCGGTATGACAGCCATTGAATGCGAAACCAGTGTTCGATTTCGGTTTGATTTGCCAGGATATGCGTTTCCAGGTCCTGCAGTGGTCCAGCTAATGCCGTGGTCAGATTTGGGACGGAAGTCATAGTTTTATAGTTCGTTATATTAGAAAGATAGAAAGACAAATATTATTTCTAAGAGACAAGGGTACCTTTATTAATTCATGAATAATCATATTGAACCCAAAAATCTAACATCTCTGCGCTAAGAATCTTCGCAATAGCCAGGGGGTCTCAGACTATTAAGTGCGATCCTTAGCTTGATATGACAGGTTTTTAATCACAATCTGGCATATCCGGTATTAATAGAGGGGTCCTTGCCCTTTATTATTAGAAAAGCTGGTCTACACTATAGAAAAGCTGGTCTACACTATATGAAGTATATGCCATGATAGCAAAGCATCATGTAAATTCTAATTGCGAATGTAAAATCCAGCCTGATAGCAAAATAATTTATAGTTTTTACTGTTTTTTTGTTTGTGATTATAGTCTTCTATAGCAATATAGTGATCTTTGTGCTATCTATATAAAATAACAACTTAGCAAAAGGAATAAATAATATACTTTAAGGACGGGACGATGAAGGATACTCTCCTGAAAATACCACTGCGTGAAATCACATGACGGTTAAAATAATGGTGATTGATGACAGTAGCACTATCCGTAAAACAGCGGAAACGTTACTGAAAAGAGCAGGATTTGAAGTCATAACAGCAGCAGATGGTTTTGAAGCCATGTCTGTGGTTGCAGATCAACATCCAGATATCATTTTTATTGATATTATGATGCCGCGACTGGATGGCTATCAGACCTGCGCATTAATTAAGAACAACAGACAATTTGGTTCTACACCCATTGTAATGTTGTCAAGCAAGGATGGTCTGTTTGACCGTGCCAGAGGAAAGCTGGCGGGTTCAGAACAGCATATACATAAACCTTTTACCCAGGATGATCTGGTGAATGCAATTAATAAATATGTGGCGACTGATGAGGTGGCCAATGCATGACGCCTGTGGATCAATGAACAAAAAATAATGAGAGGTGCAGTAAAATGAGGTTTCAGAAAATACTCGTTGTCGATGATTCACCGACAGAACTTCATATGTTAGTCGACTTACTTAAACGACATGATGTACCGGAAATTGTTACCGCAACAACGGGCATTGATGCCGTTGCCAAATCCCTGTCGGAAAAGCCAGATCTGATTCTGATGGATGTAGTGATGCCTGAAATGAATGGCTTTCAGGCAATACGAAAAATTAAAAAGAATCCGGAAACCGCCGGAATTCCAGTCATCATCATTTCCAGCAAGAAGGAGGAAACGGACAAAGTCTGGGGTAAACGTCAGGGAGCCGATGAATATCTGACCAAGCCTGTGAAAGATGAGGACTTGATCAAGGTTCTGGAGGCCCTGTAGTAGCCGATGTCCCGCAAGCAAGTACAGCCACTTGAAATTCTCCATCAAATGGAGCAGGACGTGTTGTCGGCGGATATGTCTTTGCCGGAAGAAATAGTCGTTGCTGAGCAATGGGTAGGTTTGTCGTACAGAGTGGGGAAACTGCAGTTCGTCACGGCGATGGATCAGATCTCCGAAGTGGTACCCTCGGTACCCTATGCAGTAGTGCCCAGGACACAGTCCTGGCTACGTGGTGTTGCAAATGTTAGAGGCCAGTTGCTGACGGTTGTTGATTTACAGGACTTTCTGGGTATGGATCCAGTAAATGTTGATCAGTACTCACGCCTGATTGTCATCAATAATGCCCAGCTTTCATGTTGTTTACTGGTTAGTCGTTTGCAGGGCTTGCGGCATTTCGATCCGGTTGCCGATAGTTGCGACACCGGCGACCTGGGTGATCAGCTGGCCGACTTTGTTACGGGTGCATTGGGTAAGGAAAAGGAAAAGTGGTTGGTGTTTGATACCGATCGTTTGGTAGAAAAAAGAGGTTTTCTGAACGCTGCGGCGTAAGCAGAAAATACGTACAGGGTATGTTTACAGAATAATTAGCTATTGTTGAGGATAGTATAATGTCAGAAGAAAGTAAGTTTCCAATGGATGACCTGATAGATACAGGTGTGGTAGACGTTGCACCCGAGGAGGCGTCCCCACCCGGTAAGGCGCCCACGGCACCGTCTGCATTCGGCAAACTGTTAAATAACCTGCCGCTATTGGGCATCGGCCTGGTGGTCTCGGTAATCGGCCTGATTGGTGTACTTATGTGGCAGACGCAGACAGCTGCCCTGCAGTCCGGTTATGTTGAAGAATCCAGCCTGTTGCTGATGCTGTCGCAGCGGGTAGCCAAAGACGCACGTGAAGCCGTATTGGGTAATAAAGAGGCGTTCGCCACACTACAGGATTCAAAAAACAGAATTAACAGCATTCTGAAGACTTTGGTTGATGGTGATGACAGGTTGCCGCCTTCGCCTGCGGCTGTCAGTGGTACCTTACAGCCGGTAAAAGATTTGTGGAGTGCGCTTGATACGGACGTGGCGGTTATTCTTACCAACAAGCTGGCACTGTTGTCTATACGTGAGAACGTGGCTGCAATCAACCAGCTGTCGCCCTTGTTGCTGGCGATCTCGGATGAAGTCGTTGAGGCGCTGATTGCAGAAAATGCACCGCAGAAGATAGTATCAAGAGCAGGTACACAGCGTACCTGGAGTCAGCGGATTACCAAGGATGTAAACGTGTTTGCTCTTGGTGGCATGGACGCGGCCGTTGCGGCAACCCAGTTTGGTAAAGATGCTAAATTGTTTCAGCGTATTAATCGTGGGCTGCGTAAAAACGCCAGTCCTGAGGTTATCGAAAAAATTGATGCATCGGATGAGGTGTTTAACCAGCTGAATGAATATATTCAGGCGGCACAGCAGGTGGTGACCGAGTTTTTTGTATCGCAACGATCAGCGCAGCGTATTACAGAAAATTCGGAGAAGTTTCTGGTAGAGATTGAGGCCCTGGTAGCTAGTTATCAGAACCTGTACGGGAACATTAAATATCTAAAAACCCTGCCCTTTGTGCTGGGTGGTGCGGCACTACTTTTCTTCCTGCTGTTCATTCGCTCGCTGGTGGCGAGTGCCCGACAACGGGAGTTTGAGAGTAATGAGCAAAACAGAGAGGCACAGGCTGCTATTCTGAAGCTGCTTGATGAAATGGGCGATCTTGCTGACGGTGACCTGACTATCGAAGCAGAAGTAACTGACCAGGTGACAGGTGCTATTGCTGATTCCATGAACTACGCGGTACTGGAAATGCGCACATTGGTAAGGCAGATCAACGATGCATCGGCCCAGGTGACAACGGAATCTGAGGGTACACGTGAAAAAACAGCTGCACTGCAGGCACAGACAGGGCAGCAGTCCGAAGAGATTGGTACAGCGACAGAATCCATCGTGAGGATGGCGCAGTCGATGGAGCAGTTATCTGAAAGTGCTGATGGTTCAGCCGAAGTTGCAGACGGCTCGGTAGACCTTGCCAAGCAGGGGTCTGAAGCGGTGGCATCAACCATCCAGGGGATGAATACTATGCGAGACAAGATGCAGGAAACCGGTAAACGAATCAAGCGCCTGGGTGAAAGTTCGCAGCAGATTGGTGAAATCGTGGGACTGATCGATGATATCGCGGAACAAACAAACATTCTTTCGCTGAATGCTTCAATTCAGGCGGCGATGGCCGGTGAGGCAGGACGCGGCTTCGCGGTGGTTGCTGACGAAGTACAGCGACTGGCTGAACGTTCAGCGGAGGCAACAAAACAGATTGCTGACCTGGTCAACAATATTCAGGCAGATACCAATGAAGCAGTGAGCTCGATGGAAGATGCTACGCGCGAAGTGGTTGAAAACACTCGACTGGCTGATGAAGCCGGCCGTGCCCTGGGTGAGATAGAAAAAGTGTCTGAAGAGCTGTCCACACTTATTTCTACCATGGCGAATACAGCGCGACAACAGTCTGAGGAAGCCACAGGTGTATCTGGCACGATGGTTCATATTAGAGAATTATCAACTCAGGCATCCAGAACAACGACTGAGACGGCTGAATCAGTAGACAGATTATCAGTACTTGCCGGGCAGCTTAAATCTTCGGTTGCTGGCTTCAGATTGCCGGCAGAAGAGTAATATTCACACGAGTAGTAATTACTTGTTCCTATATGAAGGGCTGGTGAAGATATGAGTCGAGTAGACCCCAGTACATTCAGTTGGGTTAAAGATGAGATAGACGAGTCAATTAAACAGGCTCGCTTATCGTTGGAGGCATTTTCCACCTCTACTGATGACACAAGCCAGATGCGTATGGCAGTTGCCTTTCTGCATCAGGTTTCAGGCACATTACAAATAGTCGAACTTGACGGGGCCGCCAGGCTGGTTAACGAGCTTGAACTGGTATGTGAGGGGCTCATTGATGAAAGTATTCCTGCTTCCGAAGAAAACCTTGATACACTGAGCAGAGGTGTATTAAGCCTTAGTACCTATATTTCACAGCTGCATGCCGGCTATCCTGATTCCATCGTCGCCCTGACAGATCTGGTAAACGAACTGCGATCGACACGTGAGGCGGACCTCGTAAGCGAGTTTGATTTGTTTAACCCGGAGCTGAATATCTTTCCTGAGATATCCGGTGTTAGACCAACACGTTTAAGCGACGAAAACTTCATTTCTGAAGCCAGTCAGGCGCGCAAACAATTACTTGCGACAATGGTAAGCTGGTTTAAACTTAAGGATGAGAAACGGTCTCTAAACACAATCCTTCTGCTATTTACACATCTAAAAAATATTTCCCGTTTCGACATCACCTCACAATTATGGTGGGTAGCTACCGCACTGACTGAAGCATTACGTGATGGTGGTATTGACAGTTCAGACAATGAAGTTAGACGTTTTTTTGCTACTCTGGAGCAGGAACTGAAGCGCATAGTCATTAATGGTGAGTCTGTACTGGTCAAAACGCCACTTGAAGCCCTTTTGCGGAGGATGCTTTTCCTGATCGGTAAGGCAACAAGCCGTGGCCCACTGGTGACTGAAGTTGTACATGCTTTTGAACTTGATGAACAGGTCAGCGGTAAACCAACTAAAGATACAGGCGCGATATTTGAAGCAACAAGCCCCGATGTGCTGAAGCCTGTTATGAAAGCACTGGCAGAGGAACTCTCTGTCGCTGAAGATCATCTCAATGACCTTTTTGATAGCGAAAAACCTGACAAATCGGTAGAGCATTTACTCTCCAGTCTGGATAAGATTCGTGGTGCAGTTGAGGTAATAAACAAGAAAAAACTTCGCCTCCTGGTTGAAGAAATTTCTCATACAGCGCTTGCCTATGATGCGGGTGCTATCGTAATAAATAGCAATATTGCATTAGAGCTTGCCGAAGCTTTATTGACACTGGAGAATGCCTGTAGCGAGCTTGATGATCCGTCCTCTGACTGGGAAGAAAATGTAGATCGAGCGGTTACTGATTTATACTGGATAAGAACTGGTGAGCATGCTGAAACAGCTTTCGAAAACATCGGTATAGATATTGACGAGGAAGGGACATTAACGGATGTCGAGTTCTCTCAGCTAGTTAAAATAGTGGCGACAGAAATCAGTACCAACCTCCAGGACGTCGTCGAAAAGTTCGAGCAATATTCATTAAATATGCACCTTAATGAAATTCTCAAACCTGTCCCGGATAAATTACGTCAGATAGAAGGTGCATTACAGATACTTGAGCGTGGACGGGCTATTGAACTGGTCTCATTGATCAATGAGCAGATCACAGGTATGGCCAACAGACGCATTAAACCATCAACCGAGCACGTGGAAACAACGGCTCTTGCAATTAGTGCAATAGAGTCCTATGCAGAGTCACTGCAGCATAATCAACCGACCAGCGAACTTATCATAGAACGTGCGATGGAAGAGCTGTTGCGAACAGCACCGTCCGATATTTTAGACCGGGAGACTGCCGTTGCACGAGTTAAACATATCCGTGATGAAGCCGATGACTGGTTGCGGAATCCAGAGGATAAACTTCATCTGGCTATCTTACGCAAAGATATGGCAGCTATTATTGCGCTTGCAAAGGGCAATAGAGATGAAAAGCTGGAGAAAATAGCTGACGAGGTTTCAGATCTGGTCACTATGTTATCGACAGATCCTGATTTTCTCACTGATGACATAATGACGACTTTCCATCAGTCATTATCAATACTTGAAAAACTTATAGGAAGATTGCCTGATGAAATATCCCTGATTGAGGATGAAAAGAGTGATGTCCCTCAACTTGACGAGATAAGCTCTACAGATATTGATCTCGGCATTGAACTGGAAGAAATAGATGCTTCGGAATTTACTTCAGAGCAGCAAACTTATGTTGAAAATACCGATGGAGTTGTTGAGGTAGTCCAGATTAAAGAAAAGGATGCTAAACCTGTAGCGCCACAGGATGAAGTGGATATACCAAGAGAACCAGCTGTTTTTGACGATGAAATACTTGAGATTTTTCTTGAAGAAGCCAGAGAAATTGTCGTCACCAGTAAAAATCTTTTACAAAACTGGAGGGCAGATGCGACTGATGAAAAATCACTGGCAGACCTGCGAAGAAACTTTCATACCCTGAAAGGCTCTGGGCGGATGTCCGGTGCAGTCGAGTTTGGTGAATTCAGCTGGTTGATGGAAGAATTACTCAACAAGGTGATTGCTGAAAAGCTGGAAGTAAATGACCAGATATTTGCTTTGCTTGAAGAGTCACTCGATGTCCTGCCATCAATACTTGATGATCTTGAAAGGCACGACGAATCAAACATAGATGTTTCTTATTGGCGGGCAAAAATAGAAGAGTCTAGCAGCGGTGATGAGTTGCTTGCAGAAGTCGAAGTAGCAGATGTCGTTGCAGATGAAGAATTAGAAGGCGCTGTTTCTGTGAGCGAAGAATCTGCAGAAGAGCTGACAGATGATGTAAGTAGTGTTGAAGCCGAGCTTGAAGGTGAGGAAGAAGCTGAAGTCGTAGAAGAACTAGAGCTTGTAGAGTTAGAGGGAGCATCTGATGTAGAAGCATCCGATGTAGAAGATACTGTTGATAGCGAAATTGATATTGATAGCGAAGAGTCTGAAGCCATTCCCGGTTTACCACCGCCTCTCCAGTCTGCAACCGTTCGTGATATCTATACAACGGAAATAAACAAGCACCTGGCTGACCTTTTAACTGAAATTAATAATTGTAGTGAAATAAAGGAACCGGGAGTTTCTGATTCAATACATCGTTTGATACACACTCTTCGGGGAAGTGCCCGCTCAGTTGGCCTGGATGAGGTGGCGGACACCTATGAGTCGGTGGAAAATTTTCTGGATGGCTTAAGTTCAAGAAGTCTTTATCTAACTAAAGAAGATATCGATATACTCCAGACCGCTTATGATTTAGGTGTGCAGTTACTTGAATTAGTGCGGCAGCCCTCTGCACTGGAAGATCATTTATTGACGGGCATGTCCGAACTGTCAAATATCTGCAGTAAAAGACTGGAAAACCTGCCTAATCCGCAGCTACATGACGGCACTATTGAGATGCCCAGCTACTTTAATGTAGATGGCAACGATAAACAGGCAGGACCAGAAGTGGTTGAAGAAGAATCTGTAGAGGAAGTCGGTGAAGAGGTTGAGGAAGAATCTGTAGAGGAAGTTGCAGAAACTGAAGATGAACCTCTCGATGAACTGGTAGAAATTTTCCAGGAAGAAGCCATTGATTTGTTAACCCGCTTCCACGAATCCCTGGAGCTCTGGCGCAAAGATCCGGCGAATGAAGAAGCAAGTTCTGATCTAAAACGAACCTTTCATACTATCAAGGGTAGTGCCAGAATGACGGGGATTACCAGTATTGGTGATCTTGCACACAATACTGAGACCATACTTGATGAAACGGAGCGCGCTGGAAACGAAATTGATGATTCTCTGTTTGACCTGATTGAGGAGGTTCATGACACCCTGTTAGCGATGGTAGAAAATCCCGCTGACAAAGAGTTTGATGAACAGGCGGATGAAATCAATCAGCGTTTACTGAATTATTTTTCTGGGGCAGAGGATCAGCTTGTAGTGGATGAAGTATCCTCAGAGCAGCCTTCGGAAACAGATGAAGTGGAAGCAGAGCAGTCTGTAGAAACAGAGGAATCACAGCAGGCTGAGGAGAGCAGTGATACAGAAGAAGCTAAACTTAAATCTGCCAGAGTAAAAAAGAGCGCTGTACCCCGGCCAAGAAAGAAGAAATACGCTGCGGATAAACAGGCACAGGTCCGAGTCGACTCAGAATTGCTGGGCACCCTGGCAAACTATGCCGGCGAAGTCAGTATCGCACGTTCACGTATACAGCAACAGGTTTCAAACTTTAAGGAAAACCTGAACGAATTACATAATAATATTGAAAGGTTCAACACACAGATTCGTGAGCTGGAAATTCAGGCGGATACACAGATACTTTCTCACACCGGGGCAGTATTTAGTGAGGATGACGAAGATTTTGATCCACTGGAGTTCGATCGTTATACGCAATTACAGTTTCTTTCCCGTAACCTGTCTGAGAGTTTGCATGATTTGATGATGATTCAGACCGGTATGGATAACTTTGCCGGTGATGTCGAATTATTATTACATGAACAATCCCGCCTGAATACTGATCTACAGGAAGGACTAACACAAACCAGGATGGTTGCATTTTCGACCTTGATGCCAAGGTTAAGGCAGTTGACAAGAAAAACATCGCGTGAACTGCAAAAGCCGGTAAATTTAGAGATTTCAGGAGGCGAAGTTGAGCTAGACAGGAATGTCATAGACCAGGTCGTACCTCCACTGGAGCATCTGATTCGCAACTCTATTGCGCATGGAATCGAGAGTGCCAAGCAGAGAAAGAAACTGAAGAAACAGGAAAAAGGTCTGCTTAAGCTCGATATCAGTCGTGAAGGGAAGGATATAATTATCGAATTCTCTGACGATGGGCAGGGTCTGGATCTGAAAAAAATTCGCAGCAAGGCCGAAGAAAGGGGTTTGCTGGATAAGGGGATGAATCCGTCGGACGATCATCTGGCTAACCTTATTTTTGTGCCAGGTTTTTCAACTGCTGATAGTGTCACCCAGGTTTCGGGGCGAGGCGTTGGCATGGATGTCGTCCAGAGTGAACTCAAACAAGTAGGTGGCTCAGTCTCGCTGACGACAGAAAAGAATAAGGGAACACGCTTCTTTATCCGTCTGCCACTCTCAATGACAGTTGCGCAGGCATTGATAATTTCCTCAGGGGGGCACCGTTTTACAGTGCCTTTGATGGCAATTATGTCTATCACCATGGTGCATAGAAGCCGTATTGTAGCGGATGCCAGCGGCGAGCAAAGTGTCACTATAGGTGAAAAAACATACCCTTATATATCACTTGCTGAACGCCTGGGTATGCTGGCACAACTGGAAGATGACACCAAAACACCAGCTCTGATTATGAATGCGGCAACAGGACCCGTTGTTGTTGGTGTAGACGAGTTGATACATTCCACTGAAATCGTGGTAAAACCTGTAGGCGTGCAGATTGCATCACTTGATGGCATAGAAGGGGCTACAGTGTTAAGTGATGGTGAAGTCGCATTGATTATAGACCTGGTTGATCTGTGGAATACTCGGCATGCTGAAAGAGATGAGATTGATCAGGCTAGTCTGGTGGCGAAGCTGGAAGAGGAAGTCAGCACAGCCATTGTTATGGTTGTTGATGATTCATTGACGGTAAGACGTGTTACAGAAAGAAACCTGAGCAAATATGGTATTACCACTTTGCTAGCAACGGATGGTATTGATGCGATGGAGAAGCTTTCTGATAAAGTGCCTGATGTTATGTTGGTCGATATTGAAATGCCTCGTATGGATGGATTTGAACTGACAGAACGTGTTAGAGATGACCCTGTTTACAAGGATATTCCAATAATCATTATTACATCCCGTTCCGGCCCCAAGCACCGTGACAGAGCAATGGAGCTTGGTGCAACACTCTATCTCACTAAGCCGTATCAGGAGCTGGAATTAATGAATGCAATCAACTCTGTACTGCCGCTTGAAAGTTCACGTAAGATCAGTGCGATGATGGAGAACTGAGCATGTGGTGCAGGAAGGGAGTACTCAACAAATGGTAGATAAAACGATTCAACCGGTACGTTGCCTGGTCGTGCCGTCAGACCCTGGTTTTCTGGTAATACCCAGTGCCGCTGTGGCAGAAATTGTCCCACTGGTACTTAATGAAGATACGGCTAAAGGCAACATGCTCGGGCTTATGACCTGGCGTGGTGTACAGGTTCCGGTTTACTCCATGGAAGGGTTAGCTGGGCTGAGTATCCCTGTGTTTGGCAAGCGCAGTAAGGCATTTGTTTTTTTTCCATGGAAAGGTATGGATAAAAATATGTTTTTTGCTATTGCTACACTGTATGATCCGCGACCCAAATTATTATCAAGCGATGATATTAAGGCGAGCGATGACGATCAGCCCGAAAGTGCTTTTATTCGGGCCAGCTTTCGTTATGATGGAGAACCCGCACTGATTCCTGACCTGCAGGCAATTTCGCAGCAACAAGTCTGACAATGTATGGAAATCTGAAGGTGGCTCTGTTTATTCATCATTACGATGAGTTTGCGACGAAGCAATCTTTAAGACACCGATATTTTTTACGAGATTACCACGTTGCGGTGCTCGTGACCGTAGGAAATGCCTAAAGGTGCAATGATGGCTTTCCCAACTTTATAAGAGTTGCTTCCTCCGCATCAGTCTAGCCCAGTCGAATGTATTAAATCGGCAGCCATGACATATTTTTCGGTGTCAGGGATCTCAAAGCCGGAGAAACCAATCTCGCTTAACATTTTTCTGCCATCCTGTGTGCTATTGGCATGAATAAGTGCATCACGAATAAATTGTCTGAGATTAGCATCTAATACGGGTGATGCAGAGAGTGCGATATGTTGAGTCGGGTCAGTTGTCGTGACTACGGCGACACCTGTTAGAGCACCAACTAGCGGTGTTGGAATAATTGCAGCATCAACTTCATCTGTGAATAATAGTTCCAGTGCTTTTTCACTGTTTTCCGTTTCATAAATGAATGGCTGACGTAGTGGATTGTTAAACAACAATGATACTTTCGCCGCACCCATACTCGGTGGGCCGAGTGTGGCAATTTTTTTACCCACCAGTTCGTCTATACCAATTACCATTGCAGAGTCAGGAACAATCACCGAATAGCTTACGGTACCTGGTACTTTTGCCAGTATCTCAAAATTCAGTTCTTTGGCTCGGTAGCCAGTAAAGTGTGCTGCATCTAAAATAAGATCGTAGCCCTGCCCATCTCGAGTTTCATTCCAGTAGACAATAAAATTTGGATAGGTTTTTATTTTAATATTTTTACCCGTGATGCGGGACAGGTAGCTGGCCAGTGGTTGAAAAGCTTCATGCGTTTTTTCCATGCCATAAACAGGCTGGATAACCAGTGTCAAAGAATCATCGGCCTTTAAAGGTGATTGTGTTAAAAGAAAAGTCGCCAGGAATATAAGCGGTATTCCGAGTCTGTGATGTAAGAACTTTAAAATTGTACTATGCATACCTGAGATCCTCTTCTTAGTGTTATGAACGGATATGGCTGAGTTCCGTAGCCTGATGATAATTGAGTAGTTGTCTGCTCGAAAGAACGCTTCGATACAATTTCAATTTACCATGGCAGATTTCTCTAAGAAGTATTAGTTTTCCCCGATAAAAGTACCAGTCCATCTGATGAGTGTGTGTAAATTAAGCTGCAATTAATAAAAAACCCCACCTGATAAATCCAGGTGGGGTTTGGTGACGGATCCTAAAGAACCCGTTCGGTTCAGCTACCCTCGTTTTTCACTAATACTGCATTTCCTACTATAAGTTTTCTAAACACTAGTAATCGATTCAATGACTTACTTCCTAACCAGCATTTCGCTCTCGCCCAGCATTTTGCTATAACCAAAATAATCTTGATTGGCGGCTTTTTCAAATGGGTTGAGCCTGGTTAGTTTAAGCATCTTCTTTCCACTTTCGCTCTTGTCAGCTGTGAGGAGTCCTTTTAGAAGCTTCTCTCTAACTTCAGCTGAGACAGTCGGAGAAACAGAAATAGCCATTCCTGGTATTGAATCTGAGGTTGAAACTACTGCAATCCCGCCTTCTCCAGCCATCTGTACACTGACAAGAGGCGTCGGTATCATTGCTGCATCAACTTTGCCAGACAATAACATCGACATGGCCTGTCCTGTGTTATCCACCTCTATGATACTGGGCTGGCGTACTGGGTTGTTAAATAATTCATAGACTCGTACTGCAGCGATGCTTGGCGGGCCAAGGGTCGCAATTTTTTTCCCAATCAGTTCCTCGGCATCAAATATAAGGTTATCTTCGCTGACAATAAGTGAAATACTGATGATTCCGGGTTGCTTTGCCAGCACGGTGAAATCCTTACCCTTGTTGCGGTAATCGATGAAGTGCGCAGCATCCAGGGCTATATCATAGCTACCTGTTTTTTGAGTTTCCGCCCAATATGAGATGAAGTTTGGATAGGTTACGATTTCTACCTTCTGACCCGTAAGCTCCTGAAAATAATCGGCCAGAGGCTGAAAGTTGGCACGAGTTTTCTCCTCTGACTGGAATGGCTGTATGACAAACCTTAATGTTTCCTTAGACTTTAATGTTTCCTGAGACTGTGCGGCGACAGGAATCATGCTTCCTAATATAGTGGCTACGATCAGAAGGTATCCAGCACCCTGGATCTTCCGTGATATGAATTCTGACGTGTATTCCAACATTTTCTACATTCTCCAAAATAGAATTATTTTATTGTGACTATCGCTATAACTTATGAACGAGTACCTTTCATCTATTAATGTAGACCATTTATCTGTGAAAACAAGTACTTTATCGGTGATATCTAGAGGAAAATTTTGATGTTGCGATTTTGCTACAGAAGTTATCTAGGCATGCATAGTGTTTATATTGGTGGATATTTAGGTGATGCATGTTCCATTTGTGCAACATTTCAATATCTCAGGATATTCTTTTTCGCTGATTATGTAATATTTTCTGTCAATTGGGTTGATAGAATCCCAAACCATCACACAAACCCGTCCAGGTAAAAAGAAGAAAGGCTTTCACTATTGCCGAATTCATCGAAGTAGGGGAAAATAGGACGTTTATGTGCCGAAAATATATTTGCTAGCTACGATATAAGATGCGACAGGGCAGTACTGCATTCTGACGTGGCGCAACCAGAAAGATTCAACATTTACCAAGAGGAAGTCCCATGTCAGCAACTACCGATCGACGCAAACTGGCTAATGGCATACGTGCCCTGGCTATGGATGCCGTGCAGAAAGCAAACTCCGGCCATCCGGGTGCCCCTATGGGCATGGCAGATATCGCCGAGGTTCTTTATAACGATTTTATGAATCACAATCCACTCAATCCACACTGGGTGGATCGTGATCGTTTTATTATGTCTAACGGACATGGCTCCATGCTGCCATATTCTGTCCTGCACCTGACCGGTTACGACCTGAGCATTGATGATATCAAGGCATTCCGTCAGTTACATTCCAAAACACCGGGTCACCCTGAATACGGTTATACCCCCGGTATAGAAACGACTACTGGCCCACTTGGTCAGGGGATCACCAATGGTGTCGGCATGGCGATAGCCGAGAAAGTACTGGCGGCGCATTTCAATCGTGATGGTCACGAGGTGGTAGACCATAATACTTATGTCTTTCTTGGCGACGGCTGCATGATGGAAGGTATTTCTCACGAAGCCTGTTCACTGGCCGGTACCCTGGGCCTGGGCAAGCTGATTGCTTTCTATGATGACAACAACATCTCTATCGATGGTGAGGTTGAAGGCTGGTTTACAGATGATACACCTAAACGTTTTGATGCCTACAACTGGCATGTTGTTAGAGATGTTGACGGTCATGATGGTGAAGCTATCAAGGTTGCGATTGAAGAAGCACTTACGGTAACCGATAAGCCTTCATTGATCTGTTGCAAAACCATAATTGGTTTTGGTTCACCAAACAAGAGTGGCAAGGAAGATTGTCATGGTGCGCCACTGGGTGAGGAAGAAATCGCACTGACCCGCAAGGCACTGGGCTGGGAATATGGCCCTTTCGAGATACCGGATGATGTCTATGCTGGCTGGGATGCAAAGGCCAAAGGCACTGCTGCCGAGTCTGCATGGAATGACAGCTTTGCGGCCTATAAGGCCGCACATCCTGAGCTCGCTGCTGAATTTGAGCGTCGTATTGACGGCAAGCGAGTTGATGGCTGGGAAGCTAAAGCCGATGCCTATATTGCCGGGGTCAATGCAAAAGCTGAAACCATTGCTTCACGCAAGGCGTCACAGAATGCGATTGCCGGCATGTTCTCTTTCACACCTGAGTTCATGGGTGGCTCTGCAGATCTGGCCGGGTCAAATCTGACATTTGTCGGCGATTCTGTTGCCATGCGTCACGATATCGCCGATGCCAATTACATCAACTACGGTGTGCGTGAATTTGCCATGACAGCCATTATTAATGGTATTTCACTGCATGGCGGCTTTGTTGCTTATGGCGCGACTTTTCTGATTTTCTCCGATTATGCCCGCAATGCACTCCGCATGGCGGCATTGATGAAGATACAGAACATCGAGGTCTATACCCATGACTCTATTGGTCTGGGTGAAGATGGTCCTACGCATCAGCCGGTTGAGCAGGTAGCGACCCTTCGCATGATGCCGAATATGACCGTATGGCGCCCCTGTGATGCGGTTGAGTCCGCGGTATGCTGGAAAGAAGCGATCAAGAATACAACTGGCCCGTGTTCGCTAGTCTTCTCGCGCCAGAATCTGGATCATCAGGCTCGGAGTGACGAACAGATTAAAAACATCGAAAAGGGCGGTTATATACTGCGTGACTGCAACGGTACACCGGATGCAATCATCATTGCCACCGGTTCTGAAGTCAGTCTTGCTACGGCTGCAGCTGAAGCACTTTCTGGCAAGAATATCCGCGTCGTCTCTATGCCGTGCACCCGTGTATTTGATGCACAGGATGAGGCCTATCGTGAGTCTGTACTGCCTTCAGCAGTTCGGGCGCGTGTTGCTGTGGAAGCCGGCGTCAGTGGCTTCTGGTACAAATATGTTGGTTTTGATGGCAAGGTCGTCGGTATCGACAGATTTGGTGAGTCTGCACCGGCCAGTGATTTATTTAAAGAGTTCGGCTTTACCGCTGATAATGTTGTCAGCACAGTAGAGTCAGTACTTTAACTGCAGGAGTCGAACAGCTGGTTCTGTTCTACAGCAGATGCAGAGTGACAGATTTATTTTTTCTTATCAGGAGTATTTTTAGATGACTATTAAAGTTGGTATTAACGGTTTTGGCCGTATTGGCCGCATGGCATTTCGTGCTATAGCAAAGGATTTTAATGATATAGAGGTTGTTGGCATCAATGATCTGCTCGAAGTAGACTACCTTGCCTACATGCTCAAATACGATTCAGTTCATGGCCGTTTCAATGGTGATATCGCTGTTGATGGCAATAATCTGGTTGTTAACGGTAAAACCATACGACTGACTGCTGAGCGTGATCCGGCTGATCTGAAGTGGAGCGATATTGGTGCTGATCTTATTATCGAATCTACCGGTTTTTTTCTCACTGAAGAAAGCTGTCAGAAGCACATCGAGGCCGGTGCAAAAAAAGTGGTACAGAGTGCACCCTCTAAAGATGGCACACCGATGTTTGTCTATGGTGTAAATCACGAAACCTATGCAGGTCAATCGATTGTTTCAGCTGCATCATGCACCACAAACTGCCTGGCACCTATCGCCAAGGTACTGAATGATAACTGGGGTCTGAAGCGTGGTCTTATGACGACTGTTCATGCTGCAACAGCAACACAAAAAACGGTTGATGGCCCTTCTATGAAAGACTGGCGCGGTGGACGCGGTATTCTGGAAAATATCATTCCTTCTTCTACCGGCGCGGCCAAGGCGGTTGGTGTAGTACTGCCTGAACTGAACGGCAAACTGACTGGTATGGCTTTCCGCGTGCCTACTTCTGATGTGTCTGTGGTCGACCTGACAGTAGAGCTGGAAAAAGATGCCTCATATGATGACATCTGTGCCGCCATGAAGACTGCTTCAGAAGGTTCCATGAAAGACACACTGGCTTACACAGATGAAAAAGTTGTCTCTACGGATTTCCGTGGTTACACCGCTTCTTCTATCTTTGACTCTGAAGCAGGTATTGCGCTTGATGGTACCTTCGTCAAACTGGTTTCCTGGTATGACAATGAGTACGGTTACACATGCAATATGTTACGTTTCGTGCAGCACGTAGCAGCAAACTAAACGGATCTTTTTTCCGCTAGCGGCGTTGTCAGGATGTTTTGAGTGCTCACGTACTAAATGTACGCTCCGCGCTCAAAACAACCTTCCGCCTTGCTAGCGAAAAAAATCTCTCGCTTAGTTCGTTTGTAATACGGACTGTCACCAGCCCGTTAGGGCTGGTTGATTTTTCCAGGAGTTACTAAGCCGAATCATGGTTCGGCTTAGTAAATGCCAGGTATTTGGTGTTTTGCATAATGTTTTTACTTAAGGGGTTTTAAATGTCAGTAACCAAAATGACTGATCTTGATCTGGCAGGAAAGCGCCTGCTGATTCGTCAGGATCTAAATGTACCGATCAAAGATGGCAAGGTCAGCTCCGATAAACGCATCCGTGCATCATTGCCTACCATTGAGTACTGTATTAACGCCGGTGCCCGTGTAATGTTGATGTCACATCTCGGCCGTCCGACAGAAGGCGAGCCTGCTGCTGAGTTTTCCATGCAGCCTGTGGCCGACCATCTGTCTAAACTGCTTGGCAAAGAAGTACGCCTGGTAACTGACTATCTTGATCATGCCCCCGAGCTTGCCGATGGTGATGTAGTTCTACTTGAGAACTGTCGTTTCAATGTTGGCGAAAAGAAAAATGATGATGTGTTAGCAAAACAATATGCATCATTATGTGACATCTATGTCATGGATGCCTTTGGTACGGCCCACCGTGCCCAGGCATCCACCTATGGCGCGGGCGTGTTTGCCCCTGTCGCCTGCGCTGGCCCTTTACTGGCGGGTGAGCTGGAAGCCCTGGGAAAAGCACTGGGTAACCCGGCCCGTCCAATGGCGGCCATCGTCGGTGGTTCCAAAGTATCGACTAAATTAACCGTGCTCGATGCACTTTCCCGTGTTGTCGATCAGTTGATCCCGGGCGGCGGTATTGCTAACACTTTCATTGCCGCCTGTGGTTTCAATGTCGGGAAGTCATTGTATGAGGAGGATCTCATTCCTGAAGCAAAGCGCTTGATGGAAGCCGCTATAGCCAGGGGTGGCGAGATACCCGTACCGACGGATGTAGTTGTCGGAAAGGAATTTTCTGAGACTGCTGAAGCCATCGTTAAAAAGGTTGAGGATGTTGAAGACGACGACATGATATTTGATATCGGTCCAGAAACTGCTGCACATTTTGCCGACATAATGAAAGAGGCGGGTACTATCGTCTGGAATGGTCCTGTCGGTGTATTTGAATTCGATCAGTTTGGTGAAGGGACAAAAACACTGGGCCTGGCGATCGCTGAGTCGAAGGCATTCTCGATTGCAGGTGGTGGTGATACTCTGGCTGCCGTCGAGAAATACAATATCGCTGACAAAGTGTCTTATATATCAACCGGTGGTGGTGCATTCCTGGAGTTCCTTGAAGGTAAGAAACTGCCTGCGGTGGCTATGCTGGAAGCTAAATAACCAATTACTGGAGCAGTACATATAAATGCCAATACCCCGGCGCACGAAGATTGTAGCAACTATTGGTCCTGCGACCGAAAGCCCCAAAATGCTTAGAAGATTGATTAGGGCAGGGGTAGATGTTGTACGTGTCAATTTCTCACACGGCAGTCCTGAAGAACACATTGAGCGAGCCAGAAATATCCGCGAGGCAGCAGAAAAAGTTGGTCGCCATGTTGGTATTCTTGCAGACCTGCAGGGGCCAAAAATTCGCATAGAACGCTTTAAAGATGGGTTTATTGATCTTGAAGATAATCATGCATTCACCCTTGATGCTGCATTGGGTGTTAATGAAGGTGATGAAAACGCTGTAGGTTTAACCTATAAAGCCCTGGCCGAAGACGTAAATGCAGGTGATGTTTTATTACTTGATGATGGCCTGATAGTGCTAAAGGTGAATGATGTCACTGGCAGCAAGATTAATTGCACTGTAGAGGTTGGCGGCAAGCTGAGTAATCACAAGGGTGTGAATCGTCAGGGTGGTGGTTTGTCAGCGGGTGCGTTGACAGAAAAAGACAAGAAGGACATCAAGCTGGCAGCCGCTATGGAGGCTGATTTTCTGGCTGTTTCATTTGTCCGTTGTGCGGAAGATGTGCATGAAGCCAGACGTCTGCTACATGAAGCGGGTAGCGATGCATGGATCGTTTCCAAAATTGAACGCGCAGAAGCCATTGATGTCATCGAAGAAATTACACTCGCATCGGATGTTTTGATGGTTGCGCGTGGTGACCTTGGCGTCGAAATTGGGGATGCTGAGATCACTGCAGTACAGAAAAAAATTATCTCCCAGGGCCGCAATCTGGATCGTGTGGTCATCACTGCGACACAGATGCTGGAGTCAATGATCGACAAGCAGATGCCGACACGGGCAGAAGTGACTGACGTGGCGAATGCTGTGCTAGATGGTACCGATGCAGTAATGCTGTCAGCTGAAACGGCAGTCGGAAAATTCCCGGTCAAGGCGATTAAGGCGATGGATAGAATTTGTCGTGGTGCAGAGAAACACCGCGGAGATATTGTTAGAGAATCCCGAAACGATGAAAGTTTTGAACGCATAGATGAGGCGATTGCCAAAGCCTGTATGTATACAGCAAACAGGCTGCACGTTCGTGCAATTATTGCCATGACAGAGTCCGGCGCCACGGCGCTGTGGATGTCACGCATTAGTTCAGGGCTGCCTATCTATGCCATGTCCAGCCAGGACAGGACATTACGCCAGGCATCGATGTACCGGGGCGTAGAACCAATTAAATTCAATACCCCAAGTAGATCTCATGTGAGGGTTAACGCTGAGGTGCTGAAAGTCCTCAAAGAGCGTGGCGCTATCGAGGATGGTGATACGGTTATCATCTCGAAGGGGGATCTGGCAGGTAAACAGGGTGGCACCAATGCAATGAAAATTCTGCGTGTTGGTGACGATGAACCGCAGGAGGACGAACAGTAGATAGACTAATCGAACAATGTATGCGGCCACAAGAGGTTTGTTAGCATACATTTTGAAACACACAGATTTTAGACACCTATAAAGGAGATAGATATGGCTCTTATTTCAATGCGACAATTGCTGGATTATGCGGCAGAAAACGATTTTGGTATGCCAGCATTTAATGTAAACAATATGGAACAGGTACATGCCATCATGCGGGCGGCCGATGCCGTCGATGCACCTGTTATCATGCAGGGATCAGCTGGTGCTCGTTCATATGCAGGTGAATCATTTCTACGTCACATAATTACTGCGGCGGTCGAACAGTATCCGCATATTCCTGTTGTAATGCACCAGGATCACGGTTCAGAGCCGGCAGTTTGTTTGCGCTCAATCCAGTCAGGTTTTTCTTCAGTTATGATGGATGGCTCTCTGATGGCAGACATGAAGACACCCTCATCATTTGAATACAATGTAGAAGTAACCAGAAAGGTTGTCGATATGGCACATGCCGGCGGTGTTTCGGTTGAAGGCGAACTGGGTTGCCTGGGTTCGCTGGAAACCGGCGAGATGGGTGAAGAAGATGGCCACGGAGCAGAAGGCAAGCTGGACATGGGTATGCTACTGACCGATGTCGAAGAAGCGGCGACTTTTGTTGAGCAGACCGGTGTTGATGCTCTGGCAATCGCTATTGGTACTTCACACGGTGCTTACAAATTCACCAAAGAACCGACTGGTGATATTTTGCGTATTGATCGTATTAAGGAAATTCATAATCGTATACCTAATACCCATCTGGTTATGCACGGCTCCTCTTCAGTACCGCAGGACTGGCTGGAAGTCATCAACAACTACGGTGGCGACATGGGTCAGACCTACGGTGTACCAGTAGAAGAAATACAGGAAGGTATCAAGCACGGTGTCGCAAAGGTCAATATTGATACTGACCTGCGTATGGCGTCTACGGGTGCAATACGTAGATTCCTTAGCGAGAATCCATCTGTCTTTGATCCTCGCAAATTCCTCAAGGCATCGACCGATGCAATGGCGGAAATCTGTAAGGCCCGTTATGAAGCATTTGGTTGTGTCGGGCATGCCAGTAAGATCAAGGCGAAGCGTCTGGAAGATATGGTTTCTTTTTATAGTTAGGCTATTTTTTCTGCTAAATACGGGTGTGGGGGTTTCCCTTACGCCCGTTTTTTTATGAACCTGGTTAAAAAAGGCGTTTTAGGTATTACGTGTTACGTTTTACGGAAATAATTGAAATCGTAAATCGTTAAAGTTCTTTAACAGCTTCGAGTACTTCATCAGTATGCCCCTTTACTTTCACCTTCCTGCCTTTTAAATCGGATAATTTAATGACCGATCTGATGTTGCCTGTACTTCGCAATCTGGAATTTTCTGATCTATTTTGGGTGCTGACATTTTTTAATCCCTATGGGCATAATTCCCCGTGGCTTGCCACGAAAACTGTAGGTGCGAATTCATTCGCACAATGTGCATAAACATTGGCATCGCTGTGCGAATGAATTCGCACCTACATTTAATACCCCG
>BDTD01000027.1 GCA_002897635.1 bacterium BMS3Abin11
GCGCTAGCGACCGCGACTCCATTGATCAGCACATCAATATCGTGATCCGTTTCAGAGAATCCCTGCAGTTGCAGTTTCAGACTGGCATTGGTGCCGCCAGCGAGACCATTAAGATTGAAACCGAAGTCCTTGCTGCTGCCATTGGTTAACCAGTCCCAGTACCAGTAATCGGCTGTCGCCTGAACCAGTACCGCAATTTTATCCTGTTCGCTGTGCTGGGTTGCCGTGAAGCTGCCCTGCACCAGTGCCGGACTCGGAGAGCCTCCGTCTGCGGTAGTCATTTTCTGGCCCTTACCTTTCTTCAGCCAGTAAACATTATCTATCGTGTAGAGGCTGTCGATGCCTTCGGCATAGAAATACAGACCGCTGTTATCGGTAGCTGCCTGCCAGGCCACCTCGCCATCTCTGTGACGCAACTGGAGATAACCCTTTTTGATACGTTTCTTGATTTTCTTTGCAGACAGGCCTAACAGGGGGGCTATTTCATCAGCAGCAAGATAATAGAGGCCATCCTCGCGTATGCCAATTTTGATCCCGGCTTTTCTTGCCGCATGGCGAGCACGTGCTGCAGCCTTACGTGCCTTTGCCTCACCCTTGCGCACCTCACGCTTGAGGTGATGCGCCATGGCACCCGTATCGGCTGTAGTACGCAAGGCTTTCCCACTAACACGTTTGCTAGCTATCCCGCCCAGGCGGGATGGGCCACCATCTACTGTAATACGATAGGGTCCATAACGACGTTGGGTTCCATCAGCCTGTATCTCGATCAGCCGGTAGACATGCTTTTCTCCGCTCTCGACCCCGTTGTCTCTAAAACGATAACTCCCCCCCTGTGGTGCCGTCAGACCCAGACCGGGAACTGCCTCGCTATTAAGACGAGTAAACTTGCCCGTGTGAGTATTTTTGCGTTCAACATAGAAACCGTTAGTGCCAACCTCTGAGGCCGTCTCCCATTCAACGATGCCCTGTCCACTATCGGTCCGTACCTCGAAACGGGATACCACGGCCTGGGTCAGGCCCGGGCCAATTTGCAGCTCGCAGATTTCGCCGGTGCTATAGGTGTTACCCGCAGCATACTCGGTCCAGGTGGCCTGCGTTCCGGTCGTAGAACCACCGACAGTACCTGTCACGATTGTATTCACACCCGGTGTCGGCACATTGACATTATACGCAACGACGGCCTCAGTCCCCGCCGCGAGTATGCCGATATCCCATGAGTAGGTACCTGTACTGCCAATTCCCGGCCCAGAAAAGGTTCCCTGTGTTGGAAAACCTGTGCGAACGCCCTGATAGGTAATACCTGCAATATTGGGTATCTCACCGGTAACCGTTGCGAGAGTGATATCCTGTGCCGTCGGGTTGATCAGCCGAACTGTCACTACAAACCGGTTTAAATCGCCTGCACCGGCTTGCCTGGCCCACTGAGCCAGATAGGGTTTGGTTGGGGCTCCTCCAGCAGCACCTGTACTACCTGTTGGCAGGTAGGTTCGGAATGCTCTACCATCATTCAGTACAAATCGAGTAGTTGGTGCCCCGTTGGCCTGACCCTGGGGGTTTAAATACCAGTTGCCATAATTGTTAGTCCCGCCCCCTTGATTAATGGGTATGCCAAAAGTCCAGATACCGTAATCTTCTGCGCTGTCGTCCTTACCTTCTATGGTGATCGTGTCCGAGACCCAATTCCCGTTACCCGAGATATTTACAATACCCGTAGTCGTACCGAGTCGGCTGGTGATTTGAACCGGACTGGCGGTAGAGCCATCAAAATCAAAATTATTCTCGCCAAGAGAGCAACCTGATGTCACATAAGGGTAGTTGGTAGTGTTACGCGAATTTGTATTGCCTGTAGCCCCTGAGTTGCTAGTGTAATAAAAAATATTCAGTTCAGTATTGTTCACACTATCATAGGCACGTATCCCCAGTAGATTGACGTCATCACCAGTAGTAACGGCACTGCTCTCATCAATCCGAATTTCCCAAAGCCCGGCAATGGTGGTAAATGTTCCGCCTCCCCCCCAAACCTGATCACTAGCGCCACACCCCCCTGCATTACATGTAGCAGTGTACCTGACTGCACCTGTCGGATCGATGATCTGATAGTTAACGCTGGTATTGAAGCCGCCACCATGTAACCGATCATTATCACCGGTCAGGCCACTGCCGCTACCAATGTCCATATCCCAGAACTGCACGTTCACAATACCCGCTGATGCAGGCACCTCAACCCAGTAGGAATAATAGGTATTCAGAGCTGTATTTGTGCATAAGGTAGCATCATTGGCAGTGTAAAAATCACCAAAATCACACGGTGCTCCTTCACCCTCAATGGTGATCCGATTAGCCGTACCAGAACCTGTGGTTGCAGCCCAAGCTGATAACGAGAAGAAAAATACAGCTACTGCTACGTAAGGTAAAAGGAGATATTTCTTGAAGACAGGTTTCAGTCTGCACCATTCCGACATGGATCACACCCTCTAGAAAATATAGTCTTAATTATTCAAGTCTAGCATAAAAAACATTACACACCTTTCCGTTCCCCCCCCCCAAATACAATCTCAAATCTTTACCAATATGGTAGACTATATTTGTCACTGATCAATACAGATTGATTTCGGCTTTTTTATGAATAAACCAGGCACAGCAACCATATTCAAACTGCGGGCAGATATACGCCACTCTCGTGTTGGTGATGAAGGTGTCATTTTACGCCAGGATGATGCTGAGGTTCTAGTGGTTAACGATGTGGCAGCTCGTATCGTGGAGCTGTTTGACAGTCAGCGATCACTCGATGATGTCATAATGGTGCTGGCGCAGGAATATGAGATCGACCACGTTACGCTGGAAAAAGACGTCATACAGTACGCGTCGGAATTGCTGGAATCTGGTATAGCCGAAACAACCTGAGGTAAACGGCCAGACAGGTAATGCAACGGAAATTTACCCTGTGGCTCGGTTACGGCATCAGCTATTGGTTAAATAACCTCTCCAGATATTCCCTGGGGTTCTTTAATCACTGCAGTAAAGCTTGTGCTAGAATGTATCGATCAAGCAATTTGTTATTGTTCTACTGTCAGAACAGACGCATGAATACTAAAGATTTAAAAAAAACTAACAGCCGTATTGGCGATAGCAAACGCCCTTATACAACACCGAAGATACTCAGCCGGGAACATCTGGAGGCTATGGCCGTAATCTGCTCCGGCCCGACCGCAAAAGCTGATGTAATTACCTGTTCAGGCGGCCCCATAGGATCCTGAGACATCGTTTTTTCAGAATACCCCCTTTATCAAAATATCAGGAACAAGTATTTATTTTTTATCTTAAACCCAATCAGTTTGTTATAGGTAAAGGTATAAAATATAGTCATGGGATCGGCTGTTCCAATCTGTGGTTTTTCCGAGTTGTCGGATCTACAATTATTTTCTTCCTCGCAGGTAACCGGTTTTGAAACCTGAAACTAGTTTAAACCAAACAACGAAAACGGTCCGTTATTTCTGCCCCTGACATTAATCGCATAATAACTATCAACATTCGACCCATCACCCAGTCGTCCATTTTCACCTGAGCCCCAGGCGAAAACGAAGCCGTCCTGGCGCACTGCCAGACTGTGGCTACTGCCAACTGCTACTTCAATGATGTTGCCGAGCTGCTGGCCGTTACTGAGAACCACTGTGGCGGTGCCGGGCACGGATGAATTTGTCCCGTCACCCAACTGGCCATTGCTGTTGCTTCCCCAGGCGATGACGCGGCCATCCCGGGTCAGGCCTAGTGCATGAGAATCACCCAGTGCTAGACGTTTGATGTTACTTATTAAATTACCCGCACCATCGGCGATGAGGTGGGCGTAAGATTCATCCTGGCGCGATGTGGAATTCGATGCATTGTTATTAAAAGGCACTACAAGCGCCGAACTTCCCCAGCCTAGCAGGCGGCCATCGTTCTTTACCGCAATACTGCCGTCACCTCTTGCTACGACCTGTGTAATCCCGGCAATGAAGACGTTCTGGCTATTGCGAACAAACACTGGATAGGTCTGCGGCTGCAGGGTGCCATCGGCAAGCTGGCCGGCACTGTTTTCACCCCAGGCGAGAACATGGCCGGTGTTGGTCAATGCCAGCAGATGACTATCGCCTACCGCTACCGCAATAATGCCGGTATAACGGTTACCCTGCGCATCACGCATGTATTGCATATCAAAATCTGTCGCTGGATCGCCATCTTTATAGCGGCTGCCGAGAAATTCAATAGTGGGATCAAAAAACTTGTCACGGTAACGATTGACCGGCTCGCGACTTTGTTGTTTGTCTTTGAAGGCAGTGAGATCGCCCCAGACCAGGACATTTCCATCCTGATTCACAGCGGCCGCGAAGTTCGCTCCCAGTGCCATAGTAACGATATTTGCAATTGGCTTACCATCTGGGTCAACGACCGCAGTGGGATAGGTCAGGGTATTGCTGACGACAGGTAGTGGTGAGGGGCCTGTTCCGTCAACGGGTTGATCTCCTTTGAACCTGCCACCATAGAGCAGACCGCTGCCTAGCTGCCCCTTTTCATTCGGACCCCAGCCCAGCAGTGTTGCGTCATCCAGCAGCACCATATTATTGTCACCGTAGGCCGCCACCGCTATCGCGCCAGCCAGTGCATTGAAACGTATATCAACAACCGGGATGGGATTGAGAGCATCCAGCGTTAACCCATCACCGAGCTGCCCGTTGGCATCAGAGCCCCAGACAAACTGGTTACCATCTCCTCTGGCGACCAGGTTATGCGCATCACCTGTGCTAATCCTGTCGGCATACAGTGGCGCGGAAACAAGTAATAGCAAGGCTATTGCAAACAGTTTTAAATAATTTTTTAGCAACATTTTTCCTATCTTGAGGCTACTCTTGTGTGCGACTCTGCTATATTTGCTGGTGGTGTATGAATAATATGCTGGAATAGACTGATATTCCAGTATAAATCAATATTAAACGTGCTCATTATAAAGTGATGGAATGAACATGTAGGTGCGAATTCATTCGCACAGGGAATGGCGCCTGCTGAAACTATTTGTGCGAATGAATTCGCACCTACAATATTGCACATGTTGTATTGTCTTTAACACGATGATACTGGTTTACCTGATCTTAAAAAATATGACTCATAAATATCTGAACACTGCTAATGTCGCGCTATTCAGCATAGCCATCATGCTGATAACCACAGTGCCATCGCTTGCCCTGGCACAGACACCAGTTAACAGCCCGCAACAGGTACTGCCCAACAAGGCCAGAGATAAACTGACGCTGAATTTTCAGGATGCGGACATCCGTGCCCTGATCAATGCCGTCTCCAAAATTACCGGCAAGAATTTTGTCATCGATCCGCGCGTTAAAGGTAAAGTGACACTGATATCGGGTGAAGAACTGGGGCCGGATCAGATCTACGAAGTCTTCCTGTCGGTACTGGATGTACATAATATCGTCGCCATTGAAGCGAACGGCCTGGTCAAGCTGCTGCCCAAGGCTGTGGCCAAACAATTCCCGACACCGATTAAATTCGGTAAAACGGGTGCGCGCGGAGAAACGCAGATCACTGAGGTCTACCAGCTGAAATACGGTTCGGTACGCGATATCGTACCGATTTTAAAACCTCTGCTACCACCAACCAGTCATTTCGCTGCGCATGTCCCGACCAACACCATCATCATTACCGATACCGCAGCAAATGTTAACCGTATTCTGGGAATTGTCGCGAAACTGGATCAGGAAGAAACGGTTGGTGACACCCGTGTCGTCTATTTGCAGCATGCACAGGCCAAGGACATCGTTGGCTTGCTGACTAAATTGATCGTTTCCTACCAGAAAACCGGCAACCCCAAGGCCGCTCAGCAAAAGGTCTCTATTCAGGCAGATGAGGCTACCAACTCATTGGTCATTCACGCCCAGGAAGAGCAGATGAAGGTGATCCGCAAGGTCATAGCTCAACTGGATATTCGCCGCGCGCAGGTTTTTGTCGAAGCCATTATCGCTGAAATCAATGAGGATCGGCTGGGTCAGCTGGGGATTTCCTGGGAAGGCACCAACATAAATTCAAACGGCCAGATCAACGGTGGGACTGAATACAATATTGGCAAGGGTGGACTCCGCCTTGGTTTTCTTTCAGGTTACGTCACCAGTCTGACTGGCGATCGGATACCGGAGTTCCAGCTCATTCTGCATGCCCTGCGCACAGACAGTGAATCCAACATTCTGTCGACGCCAAATCTTCTGACACTGGATAATGAGGAAGCCGAGATTCGTGTCGCCCAGGAAGTGCCCTTCATCACCGGCCAGTTTACGACCAATGTTACGACTGCCGTACCAAGACCAACCACACCCGGTACCCCTGGCGGGGGAGCTGTCGGTCCAATCGTCAACCCATTCCAGACCATCATCCGCAAGGATGTCGGCCTGATACTGAAAATCAAACCTCAGGTCAATGCCGGCAATACCATCCGCCTGGAAATCTCGGAAGAGCTATCCAATATAAGCAAGACGCGCGTTCAGGGTGCTGCGGATCTGATTACCAACAAGCGCATCGTAAAAACTACCGTGGTGGTTGAAGACGGCCAGACGATCGTGCTTGGCGGCCTGATACTGGATGACCTGTCGAACACCGTTGACGGAGTGCTTGGCCTGTCAAACATTCCCTTCATTGGAGGTTTTTTCCGCAATAAACAGAAGCAGCAGCGCAAGCTCAATCTGATGCTGTTCATCAAGCCCACCATCATCCGCACAAAAAGTGACATGATCGGTTTCACCGAGCGCAAATACGGGGCCATGCGGTCACGCCAGCTTGATGCCAATGGCCGGTCAGAATACCTTATTAGAGACATGTCACCTTCGGTTATGCCACCACTGAATGAAGTACCTGTGGCCACCCCCATTGAGCAGGCGATGCACGCTGAGAAAAAACAGAAAAATAAATGGTGGCCGAGTACACCAGAGACCTGCAGCGAAGAGGACTTCGCCGACAACCCCTGTCCTGACGATTAACGACTTTCATAAAATGGGCCTGCAGGATAGCCACAATGAAAACGTCGTCCCGGCAACTGAGTACGCCGCCGGGATCCCCTACCGGTTTGCGCGGGAGCAGAATGTATTGCTGACCGGGATTAGTGTTCAGGAAGACAAAAGAATTGCCAGCCTGTGCTGTCCGGTCGCCCCTCCTTTCACTATCGTCGCTGAGCTGCAGCGGTTTCTCAATGCCGGCATTGAGCTCAAAGTTATTAATAAAGATGCCTTTGACAGCCAGTTGCGCAGGGCCTATAGCCGTGGCCAGTCAGAGGCGACACAGATGGCGGAGGATCTGAGTGAGGATATCGATCTCGATCAACTGATCCAGGACATTCCACAGGCCACCGACCTGCTGGAAGAAGCTGACGATGCCCCCATCATCAGGCTCATCAACGCGCTGTTTAATCAGGCCATACGCGAACAGGCCTCGGACATCCATGTCGAAGCCTACGAAAATTATTCGGTCGTGCGTTTCCGTATCGACGGGGTATTAAAAGACATCACCAATTTCCATCGCGGTTTTCATGGTGCGGTAGCTTCACGCCTGAAAGTCATGGCAAAACTCGATATCGCTGAAAAACGCCTGCCACAGGATGGTCGCATCTCCTTGCGTGTCGGCGATCATGCTATAGATGTCCGCGTTTCAACCCTGCCGACGCAACACGGCGAGCGTATCGTGCTGCGTATTCTTGATAAGCAATCGTCGCGCTTTAATATTGCCGATCTGGGCATGGACGAAAACATGCGGCAGCGCTTCAGGCAACTGACCCGCGCACTGCACGGTATGTTCCTGGTCACAGGGCCGACAGGCTCGGGTAAAACTACTACTCTGTATGCCGGCCTCAGCCATATCGACCGGAATCAGCGCAACATCATCACGGTCGAAGACCCAGTAGAGTATGATCTGGAAGGTATTGGCCAGGTACACGTCAATACCAAAACCGGACTGACCTTTGCCAGCGGCCTGCGTTCCATATTGAGACAGGACCCAGATGTCGTGCTGGTCGGTGAAATCCGTGATCTGGAAACAGCAGAGATCGCCATACAGGCCAGTTTGACCGGGCACCTGGTGCTGTCCACATTGCATACAAATACTGCTATAGGTGCTATCACCCGGCTACAGGATATGGGGGTAGACAGTTATCTGATTGCCTCCAGTCTGTCCGGACTACTGGCACAGCGGTTAGTGCGTGTGCTGTGCAAGAATTGCAAGAAAGAATCGCCTGCTACAGCAAAAGAATTACAGATGCTGGATCTGGAGAATTCCGCAGACGGCACTCTATATCATCCGGTCGGCTGCACAGAATGTAATCAGACTGGCTTTCGCGGTCGCATTGGCATCTTTGAGTTAATCGTCATCGGTAACAACATCAAAACCATGATACATAATGGTGCTGACGAACAGGCGCTGGTAAAAGAGATAAGAAAAACCAGCCCCTCCATCCTCAGTGACGGCCTCGGCCGGGTACGACAGGGCGTCACCAGTCTTGATGAGGTTTTGCGGGTGACGATGTATGATCAGTAGCAAGTTAAATAAATTAGCTGTAGGTGCGAATTCATTCGCACAAAAGGGGTTGGCTGTATTTCTATGTCCGAATAAATTCGAACCTACAATTGTTTTCTTCCGGTATGCTGTTGCAAAAGATTACATGAGATTGGTGTAACAAATGGGCGCATACGAATATCAGGCACTGGATGAAAAAGGCCGTACCTGCAAAGGTGTACTGACCGGCGACACACCGCGCCAGGTACGGCAGATGCTGCGTGAACAAGGCATGCATCCCCTGTCATTGACTCCCATCAATGAAAATACCCGACAGGGACAGACCGCCCCCAGCCGCAAACGCATACCGCCGGCTGAACTGGCCGTCATTACACGTCAGTTTGCTACCCTGCTGGGTGCAGGATTGACAATTGAAGAATCACTGGAAGGCCTGATCGAGCAATCGAGCAATCATCGCATACGATCCATCCTGACCGCCGTTCGCTCTTCGGTAATGGAAGGAAAATCATTATCCGAAGCCATCAGCCTGTTTCCTGCCGCTTTTCCAAGTCTGTACCGGGCATCACTGCATGCCGGAGAGGAAACAGGGCGGCTGGATCTGGTACTTGAGCGGCTGGCAGATTATACCGAGAACACCACGACACTGCGCCGACGCATCATGATTGCCCTGATCTACCCGGTAATACTGACCGTAGTCGCCATCCTTATCGTCACCAGCTTACTGACCTATGTGGTACCCAAAGTTGTAAAAGTTTTTGAAGAATCCGGCCAGACCCTGCCGCTGCTGACTAGGGGCATGATCGCCATTAGCGACTTTCTTCAGGCATGGGGCATTTGGATACTGCTGGCAATAGTCCTCGGAACGATTATTTTTCGTCTCATTTTCAGACAGCCCGGCCCAAAACTGGCACTGCACCATTTTATTCTTCGCATGCCATTGATAGGTAGCATAGTCCGCAACCTCAATACATCAACGATGGCCCGCACACTGGCCATCATGTCAGGCAGCGGCGTACCCTTGCTATCCGCCATGGCGGCAAGTTCCCATGTGGTGAACAACCTGGCCATGCGCCAGGCAATGGAACAGGCAAGAATCGATGTCGGTGAAGGAATGAGCCTGAATAAAGCACTGAAAAAAAGCGGTCTGTTCCCACCGCTACTGACACAAATGGTAGCCAGTGGTGAATCCAGCGGCAGACTTGATGAGATGCTGGAAAAATCTGCCCAGGTACAGGAAAATGAACTGGAGGCCCGCACCTCCATCATGGTCGGCCTGTTTGAACCGATGATGATTTTGGTCATGGGTGCCATCGTGCTGGTCATCGTACTCGCTATACTGCTACCCATCTTCGATTTAAACGAGCTGATCTATGCCAGGTAAAAAAGCAGCAGATAAAATGACGGCAATGCTTCGCTCCACCGCAATCTATCTGCTTGCACTGGCGCTGTTGACCTGGGCCGGGCTGGACGTCTACCAGCGTTACCAGTTTTATCAGGTGAGAATCAATAAACAGCAGACTCAACCAACTGAATCAAATAAAATCCTCTCACTAACGGCAAAAAACACTAAGACGGTCGCGAAACAATATCTTTTTGGCAGGCTACTGCTTGATACTCAACCAGTAGTCCTCACCCAGGCACCAGCAACAAAACTAAACCTGAAACTAATCGGGGTCATCGCAGCCAGCGAAGATGGCGTCTCCAAAGTCATCATCCAGATAGGCAACAGCAATGTCGATGTCTATTCCGTCGGCGATACACTACCAAAGGGAAATGCAACCATAGAAAAGATAGAAGCGACACAGGTGCTGCTCAGGCGGAATGGTAAGCTGGAGAGTTTGGCGATTATCAGGCCGGAACTGGAAAACAACGGCGAGATTAAGGATTAAGGACGAAAGATGAAAGGTATCCGATATTGTTTCGTAGGAGTGCCGTCTCGGCGCGATTGCTTCATAAAACGTAATACGTAAAACGTTCCTGTCGAAAATCGCGCCGAGACGGCACTCCTACAAAGAGACTTCTAACCGAATATTCACCATCGGAAACTGCGCCGATTTCGTTATTGAAACCCTGGTTACTTCAATTCCCCTGGCGCTGATCTGATCCAGCCATTGCAGCCAGTCTTCAAACACGACTTTATCAAACCATATCTTTGCTGTGCCACTCTCTTTACCGGGTTGAATCTGTTTTATCTGATCACGCAGTTTCAATTTTTTCGCTGTCTGATCGATGATTGTTAGCAAGGGTACATCAGTAGAATTACCGCTGCCAGTTTTGTTCTGTTCGAGCTGGCGGATCATATCTGCCTGTTCCTGCATCCATGCAAGATCTTCTGAATATTTAACAAGCTGCAACCGCTGGCGTTTGAGTTGATCCTGCATGGGTACCCACAGCAGCGAATACAGCAAGATACTCAAAACAACTAAAATGCCAATCCCCAGTACTCGCTGATCTCTGGCAGGCAGTTTATACCAGTATTCCTTTAACGCGTTCATGTAGCCGCCCTGCTGATCTCAAAACGTGCCTGCACCTTGCTACCACGGGCACCTGATTGTTTCAGGCTAACCTCGATGGATCTGTTGTTCTGTAACCGTTCCCGTATTCGATCCAGGTGCGCGAAATCATCCAGTGTCAGAACGGCAGTTAAATCCCCATCCCGATAATTCAGTTCTTCAACAACAACTTGCTGGCCTTTTAACAGACTGGCAGTAGTCACCAGCAGGTAGGTAAAATCATTTTCGGTAACCCGATTTTGCAGGCTGTCTATTTTATTTTTTGTCTGTACGCGTGCTCGACCAGGCAGTAATTTTGAACCCGGGAACAGCTCTTGATAAAGAGACTGCATAGATAGTTCGAGTTGTGTATTTGTTTCTCGCAACCAGACCAGTTCACCGACATCACTAGCCAGTTTTACGAAACCCGCCAGCGCAATTATCGCAACCGCAGGCCAGTACCGTTTCAAAAAGCTGTGCTTGCTGCCCTGCGTGAATTCTCCATTCAACAGGCCGGCACCATTATCAGGTGCCTGCTGCGAAAGCCAGTCCGACAGACCAGTTCCAATTTCAGTCTTAATTAGCTGTTGATCTATTCCATCAGGCAGCAGAGCTTCAAGCCGTTCATCAATAAGCAGAGTTGTTTCTTTATCCTGCTCATTCAACCAGACCGGTAGATTCTCAAGATCAGTCACCGCACCCTCATACAAACCAGACCTGACCAATACACGGTTATTCTCGGACAGCGTGATGACTGCAGTCCCGGGCTTCGCGCCCGGCAACAGAAAATAATCAGGCAACATGGCATCAACACTGATACCGGCTTCATGAATCTGCTGCAGCCAGGAAGTCATCAATTCGCGGCTGACGTAAGCAAAAGTAACCCTGTTTTCTTCTCCCGTATGCAGCAGCAGAAAATGCAAATCATCAACCGAACTGATCACACTGTCTTCAATAGCATAGGGAATCGCCGCCATCAGCCTCGCCCGGTTCCTCACTGGGATCGCCTCAACCCGAGTCACCACCTGCTCACCCCGCACAACCGCCACACAACGCTGCCCGTCAACAGGCAGCTCAGACAGAGTTTCAACCACACCGGAATTCTCGACGCCTTTAGTGCCAAGGTTTACCCATTGGTAGGGGGAGGATGTTGTGAAGTAGAGGGCCATGGGGTTAAGGTTAAAGGTTTAAGGGGTGAGAGGAAAGGTTAAAGATAAAGGATCAAAGATGAAGGATTTAGAGAGTATTGTCTGGGTGTTGTCTTTCCCCTGTTTTTAAAGAACCGGCCTCCGCCTAACCACCCCAATCTTCCCATTCTTCCTTTCAACCAGGCTATTAATTTTAGCCCTTGTCCTGCCGATTTCCGTACTGCTTTTTATCAGAAAATAGCTGCTCTGGTTCGTTATCAGGGGAGTGGCAATATCCTGTTCGCCTGCCATCATATCATGTTGCAGAAATTCCTCTACCGTATAGCCATTAGCCTTTGGGCGATCGCTGACCAGTCTCTGGCTCTCATCAATCGATAAAAGATTCTTACCTAAAATACGCAGTAAACCTGCGGGGGCGGTATTTATATTGATGCGGATATTGTTGGCAGGCAGTGCTGCAATAAACGGGGCGAGCTTCTGCACCGTTTTTTTGTCAAAACCTTTCACCTGCAGCAATTCAGAAATATCGCTGAAAGCACGATTCGCTGCGCGATAGGGTGGTGTCATATTGAGGTATTCGATATCTTCTGCACCGCTGGTACTTCGTACATCCTGATCAGGATCCAACCAGTCCAGCACTGCATCAGACAACAGGGGATTCAACTCCAGAGAAATCAGCAGCCGGCGAAAGGCCTGCGTCCAGATCCGTGGATCAGGTTTGTTACCCGTTTGTGGTGGAATAATGCGGGATTCGTCTATCATATTATTCAGGTTTAGCCGTCCCTGCATATCCTCAATTACGGTCTGCAGGCTGCCCTGTTCGATTTCAACGCCCGGTCCCAGGCTATTCCAGGCTTCTCCCGGGTGATCGCTCTTGCTCTCCAGACTATCTTTAATCAGCACACTAACCGCCCAGGCCTCTGAGCCCAGCAGGGTCTGCCAGGCCTGGCTACTGTTTCGGGTGTTTTCTGTTGTACGCAGTTGCAGCAGTATATCTTCAGACAACCATGCGGCTGTAGTGATCATTATGACCAGGATAAACAGCACAATGAGCAGTGCCATTCCTTTTGATGTACTCTTTCTACAATGCATGTTTTATCTCGAAGACACGCCGGTACTGCTTACCGTTCGCCATACGAATCTGCCATTCCACCCCATCAGGCAACTTGTCTACAGCTTCCCAGCTTGACGAAGACAGCATCGATCCATTGAGATTCTGTAGCACGTTCACGGTGATACTCTCCACATCCGTCAACAACAGATGTTTTATCTCGCGCGCACCCTGATCACGATCCAGCACCCGCCAGTTTATCCGTATGAGATCGCCATTTTCCCAACGGTAGGCCGCACGCTGCAACGTACTTTCTCCTGCCAGCGTGACATTGCGCCGTGCCGTGGTAAAACGCAGCAGTTCACCGGCAACATTTATATTATTGAGAATTAATAACGGTTCCTGATCACCGTAAGCATCACGCACGATACGCTGCGACATGAAGCGCATATCCTGCTCCAACAGACTGAACGCAAGCTGCAGTTGCCTCAGCTCATCGAGCTCTGCCTCCAGCACAGCACTATTATCAAGAAAGCGATTAAGGCTGGCATAACTGACCACGGCAATGACGGCAAAGATACCGATAGCGACGACCATCTCTAACAGGGTGAAGGCGCGGCTATGTTTCATGTGCAAAATCACTCTGTAGGTGCGACAAATTCGCACACCCCTGCCTCGAAAAAGAACTTTGTCCGAATGAATTCGGACCTACAATATTACCCCAGCAAAGCATCCCTGTAGGTGCGAATTTATTCGCACAAAGAGGTTTGGTCTTGCTCCGTGTCCGAATGAATTCGAACCTACAATTGTTTTCTTCCAGGGAGATGGAGGTGACATCAGAACTGTTAGCGCTATATTTCATGGCGCCTCTCTTTTGATCGACGGGCTGACTGGCGGGGGCTGGCCTCCGTCCGGACCCGGCGCGGGGGCGATCTCTGTGTTTATAACTTCCGGTGTATCCAGTAAGTAACCCGTCAACATGCCGGCCTCTTCTGTCTCATCCCTGTCAGTAAAGACAACAACATCCAGGCGAAAAAGTAAGGGGTCTGCGGTAGTGCTTGTAGTTTCTCGAAAATACCAGACTCTTTCAGCCATCTCTTCTGATCCTTGCTCCGTACCGGGAACAGGCTTAATAGCTAGTATTCTGAGTGTTTCAAGGCGGTTGGCGGCCACCCAGTTGGCGACCATGCGCTGCTCTAGTGTGGCAGTAGTCTCTGCATAGCCGGTAATGGCTCGCGAGACTGCAAGTATGCCGACAGCAACAATACCGAGCGCGATAATGACCTCAAGCAGCGTGAAGCCCTGACACAATCCTGGTCGTTTACTGCACTGCACTGATTTCCATTTTCCGCTTCTCATTGGTGAGAACCCTGTAACGCACCTCTTCAAGATCAAACTCTGCGGAGAATGGTGTCATGAAACCATCAGGCTCGCAACGAAGGTATGCCTTATCTTCATCCGAAGAAGTGTCTTCAACATCAAGATTCAGGCTAATACCTTCAGGCAACTGACGCAGACGAAAAATATCATCCTGCTTAACTGCCTGCCACTCAGCATTGTCAAAAACAACAAATTTATACGCCGTCGCACCTTCATCAGTCAGCGCAAGCACCCTGCCCTGGGTAATACTCTCCTGGCACATTTGATCAACCAATGCGACAAAACGGCGCGCCTCCTTTTCAACAATTTGAGATGGATCACGACGAAAATTGATCGATACGATACCGACCGTTAGTGCGATCAGGAAGACTACGATCATGATTTCGAGGAGAGTGAAACCTGATTGTTTCATAAAGGAATGATTTATGTTTTACGATTTACGTATTACGGAACTTCAAGTAAATTGAATCAGTGGCGGCCTGCATGTTACGTAAACCGTAAAACATAACACGATCAGTTGGCATCCCAATTCCCAATATCTGCCGCGCCTTCTTCCCCGCCTTCCACGCCATCGGTGCCATAAGACCAGATTTCAAATTCCATGCGTTCACCGGGATAGAGATATTGATACGGGTTACCCCAGGGATCCTGTGGCAGGCGTTCGATATAACCGTCTTTTTTCCAGTGTTTGGGCACCGGGTCTCCGGTAGGGCGCGTTACCAGCGCCGCCAGGCCCTGGTCTGTGCTCGGATAGGTGAAGTTATCCAGCTTATAGAATTTAAGTGCGCTGGCAAGTGCCTGAATATCGCTTTGTGCCTTGGCAATAAATGCCTGTTCCTGCCGCCCCATAACACGAGGTAGCACAAGCGTCGCAAGCAGGCCGATGATGACAATCACGACCATGATTTCGATTAGAGTGAATCCTTTTTGTTTCATGGGATTAGGTTTTAAGTTCCAAGTTCCAAGTTCCAAGTTCCAAGTTCCAAGTTCCAAGTTCCAAGTTCCAAGTTCCAAGTTCCAGGGTAGTATAGTTGGGTTTTCTTTTTTAATCTTTCGTCTTTCGTCTTTCGTCTTTAACCTTTCCCCTTTCCCCTTGTCTTTTCATCCTTTCCCCCTCTTACCTGACATCCGGTATAAACTTCACGACAAATAATCCCAGTCTTAAGAAAGCTTTAAGATTCAGTCTGTAGTCTGATACCTACGGCATCATCAAATATCAGCCTGGGATTTATTCTTCCCCGCATGCCTGGCAAAAGTAAAAGCAGACTCTCTCCTGTTCAGCTTAAAAAACGATATTTGGTAACCCTCTAAGTGAACATTCACCCACGTTCCTGCGTGGGTTTTTTTTGTTGTGCGAATGAATTCGCACCTACAAAAACCATCGAAATCCCGATGATTTGGACAAGATCCTCTACATCCTGCGGAATATCAACGTCGCATTCGTCCCACCAAAACCAAAACTGTTCGACATAATGGTATTCAACTCAATATTATTTTTCATTTCACTCACTATCGGCACACCTTCTGCGCCTTCATCAATCTCTGTAATGTTGGCTGATGCGGCAATGAAGTTATTTTGCTGCATCAACAATGAATAGATGGCCTCATGTACTCCTGCTGCACCCAGTGCGTGACCGGAAAGAGATTTGGTTGAGGTGATCATTGGTATATCCATGTCGCTAAATGTTTTTTTCACTGCTTCCAGTTCACGGATATCACCCACCGGCGTACTGGTACCGTGAGCGTTGATATAGTCCACTGGCGTATCAACCATTGCCATGGCCTGCTGCATGCAGCGTACAGCACCTTCGCCGGATGGCTGCACCATGTCGTAGCCGTCTGAAGTAGCACCGTAGCCGACCAGCTCGGCATAGATTTTGGCACCACGTGCCCTGGCATGTTCCAGTTCTTCAATTACCAGCGTACCGCCACCACCGGAGATGACAAAACCATCTCGACTTGCATCATAAGGACGTGAGGCCGTTTCAGGGGTTTCGTTATACTTTGATGACAGCGCACCCATGCCGTCAAACAGGACTGATTGTGTCCAGTCGACTTCTTCACCACCGCCTGCGAACACAACATCCTGTTTGTCGAGCTGAATTAACTCCATGGCATTCCCGATACAATGTGCTGATGTAGAACAAGCAGAGCTGATGGAATAGTTGACACCTTTAATCTTGAACGGTGTAGCAAGACAGGCGGAGTTTGTGCTGGACATGGTTCGGGTCACCATATACGGGCCGACACGGCGTATTCCCTTCTCGCGCATGTTATCGGCTGCCAGTACTACATTTGATGTTGAACCACCGCCGGATCCCATAATGAGGCCTGTGCGAACATTACTAACCTGCTCTTCTGTCAGCCTGGCATCTTCGATTGCCTCCTGCATGGCAATATAGTTATAGGCCGAGCCATCACCCATAAAACGGAGAATTTTACGATCTATTGATGCAGTCAGATCAATATCGACCGGACCATTTACATGGCTACGAAAGCCCATTTCGGCCTGCACTTCGCTAAAGCGAATACCGGATCGGCCATTTTTCAGTGAATCCAGCACCTCGGCAACATTATTACCCAGGCTTGAAACCACTCCCATACCTGTAACGACTACTCTGCGCATGTTAACTAGATCTCTCTTCTGATGTAAACAATCCCACCTTCAAGTTATGGGCAGTATAAATCTCCTTTCCGTCCACTTCCAGTGTGGCATCGGCTATCCCCATATACAATCTACGTTGAATAACACGCTTGAGATTTACATGGTAGGCGACTGTTTTGACATCTGGTGTCACCTGACCGGAAAACTTCACCTCACCGGCACCCAAAGCCCGGCCATGACCCAGCCCGCCCAGCCAGCCGAGATAAAAACCTATCAACTGCCACATGGCATCCAGACCCAGACAACCCGGCATCACTGGATCTCCTTCGAAATGACAGCCAAAAAACCATAGATCTGGTTTCACATCCAGCTCGGCAACGATATGCCCCTTGCCATTCACACCACCATCCTCACTAATCTCGGTAATACGATCAAACATCAGCATATTCGGTAACGGCAACTGAGCGTTACCTTTACCAAACAACTCACTGTGACCACATGCGATCAATTCATCATAAGTATAGCTGCTTTTTCTGGATGTCATGGGGGGTTTGATTCCTTGGGTATACCATTTTATATGTGGCGCATTATATATTATTAAATAGCTCCTACAATCAATCTCCGATGGGTTTGAACAATTCCGACAGATCATCCGCGGTCAGCTGACCACCTTTGCCACCTGCTTCCTGATAAATCGAATCAGCCAGCGCCTGTTTATTTTTCTGTAGAATGAGTATGCGGTCTTCTATGGTATCTTCAGCTATGAGTTTGTAGACGAAAACTGGTTTGTCCTGGCCAATACGGTGAGCGCGATCGGTAGCCTGGTTTTCGGCGGCCGGATTCCACCAGGGGTCGTAGTGGATGACGGTATCGGCGGCGGTCAGGTTGAGGCCGACACCACCGGCTTTTAGACTGATCAGAAATACCGGCACTTCGCCGCTCTGGAAACGGTCTACCTGTGCATCGCGATTCTGGGTCTGTCCGGTGAGCAGGCAGTAGTCTATCTTTGCTGCCTTTAGCTCATCCTCTATCAGACTCAACATGCGTGTGAACTGAGAAAAAATCAGTATTCGCCTGCCTTCCTCGATCATCTCCGGCACCATGCCCATCAATAGATCCAGCTTGGCGCTCTGTTTGACATTACTGGCCTGTGACAGGGACAAAGTTCGTGGGTCACAACACACCTGACGTAATTTCAGCAGCGCATCAAGGATCATAATATGGCTGCGCGACAGCCCTTTGCTGGTGATTTCCTGCCGTACCTTGGTATCCATCGCAATGCGGATGCTCTCATACAAATCGCGCTGCTGGCCCTGCAGGCTGACGCTTCGAATGATCTCTGTTTTAGCCGGCAGTTCGCTGGCCACATCCTGTTTACGGCGGCGCAGCAGGAAGGGTTTGATACGTTGACGCAGCTGTTCCTGACGCATGCCATCGCCCTGTTTTTCAATGGGGTTACGGAACAGGCTGTTGAACCGAGTCAAACCACCGAGGAAACCCGGCATCAGGAAATGAAACATCGACCACAGCTCGCCGAGGTGATTTTCCAGCGGCGTACCGGTCAGGCACAGGCGATGCCTGGCCCTCAGTGTAAACACGACCTGGGTAGTTTTCGATTTTGGATTCTTAACAAACTGTGACTCATCCAGTACGATCGTATAGAACTCATGCTCCAGCAGTCTTTCTTTATCACGCCTTAGCAGCGGGTAGGTGGTAATCACAATATCATAATCATCAATCAGCTCGAAACGGGCGTGGCGCTCGCTGCCATGCAGTATCAGAACACTTAGATCAGGGGTAAAAAGGCGCGCCTCACGCGCCCAGTTACTGACCAGGGAGGTCGGCACAACGACCAGACTGGGCTGTTGCATGCGCCTGCACTCTTTTTCCAGCAGTAAATGCGCCAGTGTCTGTACCGTTTTACCCAGCCCCATATCGTCAGCCAGGATGCCGTTGAATTCATACTCTCTTAAGAACTGTAGCCAGTTAAGCCCCTGCCGCTGATAATCCCTTAACTCGGTCTGCAGGCCGCATGGAATATCCACCTTCCTGATACCATCAAAATCCCGTAGCTTTTGATTCAACTTCTGCAATATGCTGGCACCGTGCCAGTTTAAATCCGGATTTTCCAGTAGTGCGCTCATCTGCGCGCCCTGATGACGGCTCAGTAACAGGCCGCCATCCTGGTTCAGCGGGTCTCTGTCATAGAGTTCGAGCAGGGTGTCGAAGATGGTCAGCATACGCGCTGAATCGAGCTTTAGCAGGCGGTCGCCTTCTAGCTGGACAAAGTAATCAGGCGACTGCAACAGGCTTTCGCGCAACAGTTCCGGCCGGCTGTGCTGCTGCAGGATTTCCAGCAGCACTGGCAGCAAATTTAGCTGTTGACCCTCACTATCGATATCCACCCCGAGTTTGAGATTAAACCACTTGTCACCGGCATCGACTTCAACATGCGCATGCCATTCGCCGGCCTCTTCAATTGCCAGACCAAAACTGTCATCAAACTCGACCTGCCAACCCAGCCGCTGCAGTTCGGCAACACTGGACTGCATAAATTCATACCAGAACAAACTGGTTTCAGCGCGGCTACGGGCTGAACAGAACCAGTCCATGGTATCGGCGCCCGGCGCACCATCAAGCCGCAGGCCCTGCAACCTGAGTAATTCCTGTGCCTGCGGCTCAAATTCAGCATTACGGCTAACAATGTAAGCGATATTGCCTTCCATGTGTGTTTCACGCGACTTGGTAGCGGGCTTAGTGCAGTCAATATCCCCATATTGAAAACTGAGGCGCGCAGCATTAGTCTGACCCTGCAGCCCAGTAAGTTCATCCAGATCCAGCCCCATCATGCGCAGCTTCACGGTCGGTATCTGCACATCTACCACTATCTGTTTGATATCAAGATCAACCGGCAGGGGGATTTTAATAGCCGGTATATCAAGAATCAGATGTCGACTGACATCCTCCAGCTTTTTCTTCGGGATAAAAGGTGCATCCAGCAACAGTGCAAGCTGCTGCGCATCCAGCTCATTGTACTGCAAGCAACCAATCTGCCCGGACTCGGTATCCACATACCAGAACCTGTCGACGCGAAAAATATGACTGGCCGGCGGCAACACCTGCGCCTGCAACACACTGCCTTCCTGTTCTTCCTGCCAGTTAAATTGCAGTGTTCGCTCAGCAGCCATCTGCAACGCATCAGCATCAAAGTCCCTCCAGTAACAGCGTCCAGTCTGCAGCATTTTCTGCAGCGCCAGCTCAGCCAGCTCACCCTCCAGCAACCTGCTGGATGACTGGTTCACGTAAGAAACCTGTCTACCCACCAGCGAGCCGATCAGCTTGTCGGCAGGCAATACGAAATCATCGAAATAATGGCCCACAGCGATGCGATCAAAAGAATGCTTAACCGGTTTGCCGTAGCCACCCTTTTTCAACACACGCGACTTAAAAACAGATGCCCTGATCTTGAAACGTGAGTCAGCCTCACTGGCCGGTTCAGGGTTGATTAGATATTTCAGTTGTATAGTGTCCTGTGCAGATTTCCTGCCGCCTTCTGCCTGCTCAATTAATACCGTCGTCTCAGACAACAGGGCCAGCCATTCTTCAACAGGCTGATCAACCCCACCAGAACTTGCAGTAATAGCATAGCGATCAATCAAATCACACAACACCGCCACCACATGCTTGCAGTTGAAACTTACCGGGCAACTGCATTCACCACTGACCTCTATCAGGCCATCATATTCATAGACTTCAATTTCCTGATGATAGACCAGACTCCGTCTGCCGGAGACAGAAGACTGCACAGCTAGCTCCTCGCCCTCTTCTGTTGCCTTCACTCGCCTGACATGGCCGGCCTTCCAGTAATCAGTCCCTCGCTGAAAAGAACCCTGATCAAACCAGGGACGGATTCTTTCCAGGCTGAGTTTGGACAGGAGTTGGGGGGAGGTCATAAGAAGAAGATTAAGGATTAAGGATTAAGGACGAAAGACCGCTGCAGCCCCGCTCACTCGTCATTCTGGCAAATACCGGAATCCAGTGGTATTAGCATTAATGAAAACCAAAAACTTACTAGATACCCGCATTCGCGAGTATGACGGTATGTTCTTGATGTCTATAAGTCTCATAATGACGTTTTATCTTTCATCCCTGATCCTTTATCTTTCAACCTTAATCTGCCTTCAACCCCTTAAATATCTGATCCCGAATCGCATCAACGCCACCAACGCCATCAACCTTGACATAATTCAAACCATTTTCGACTTCGCGGGTATAGAATTCAATCAACGGCTCTGTCTGCTCGTGGTAGATGTTGAGGCGGGCCTTAACGGTTTCTTCCTGATCATCACTGCGCTGAACCAGGTCTTCGCCTGTTTCATCATCTTTACCCGGCACTTTCGGCGGATTGAAGGTGACATGATAGGTACGGCCAGAGGCCAAGTGAACACGGCGGCCGGACATGCGTTTGATGATCTCTTCATCCGGCACATCGATTTCCACCACCGCATCAACTTGCACACCGGCTTCTTTCAGTGCTTCGGCTTGCGGAATGGTGCGTGGAAAACCGTCGAACAGGTAGCCGTTTTTACAATCATCGTCGGTAATTCTTTCTTTTACCATACTCATGATGATGTCATCGGAGACCAGTCCGCCTTCGTCCATGATCTTCTTAGCCGCCAGGCCCAGCTCTGTACCGGCCTTTACATGGGCGCGTAACATGTCCCCCGTTGAGATCTGTGGAATATTGTATTTGTCCTTAATGAAACCTGCCTGAGTACCTTTGCCGGCACCGGGTCCACCTAGCAGAATAACGCGCATAGCCCTTACCTCGAGAAAAAAGTGAGGCCATAGTCTGACACAGATTGAAGCTAAATAGTCAGCGCGAGATTAAAAATATTTCCTGTAGGCGGGATAAAATTCATTATAGGCACCCTTAGTCTTTAGTCTTTTATCGCACGACCTACTAGCACCTTTGCCTGTTCCACCCAGGTCTCCCGGCGAATTCTTCGCGGATAGGAACCAATTACCTTGGAAATATGCCGGACCTCATCCTCATTAAAATCAGAAATCTGACGATAACTTCTGATACCCGCCTTTTTAAGCTTGCGTTCGAGATGAGGGCCAATACCTTTGATTTTTTTCAGGTCATCATCCGGATACCGGCTCACCTCCTCCAGCGCCTCATTTTCTTCATCAAGCGCCTCTACTTTCTTCCTCTGCCGTTCAGTCGTTTCCGCCACACTGGTCAGAAAATCAGCAATTTTCTTCTTATCAGCCTCTTCTGTTATCCGCTGCGTTTCAGAAAGAGGCACCACTTTCGAAGACCGGGTTGTTTCGACTTGCTTCGGTGCAGCAAGCTCAGCAGCTATTTCTTCAACAACAGGCTTTTTATCGGCAGTAACGACCACTTTAGCCTTACGCCCCTTCTTTCGAACCTTCGGCCGCACGTCTTTAATCTTTAATCCTTCATCTTTTATCTTCGATCCTTCATCTTTCGCCTTTAACTTTACCCCTTTAACTTTAAACTTTTTATCTTTTATCTTTGATCTTCCATCTAAACTCATCGCGCCGGGGACGACGCTCCTACTCCTTTTGTTTTTCCCCTTTCCCCTTCCCCCTTCAACCTTACGCCCCTCTTTTCGAACCTTCGGCCGCATATCTTTAATCTTTAATCCTTCATCTTTTATCTTCGATCCTTCCCCTTTCCCTTTTCCTCTTTCCCCTACGTTTTTCCCATACCCCGCGCTCATCAACACCTTGAGTTCACGCTCCAGCCGGGTGACCTTGTTCTTCAGCTCATTATTCTCCATCACAGCAAGAGTCTGCCCATCCCGCGCCGACTTGCTGGCGAAGTCCTGAGCTTTGTTGTCCCCACTGGGACGCAAAAGTATCCACATCACCCAGGCAGTCAGAACAACAACTCCGAGCATGATTGAAATAAAAGAAACCAGTTCCTGCATGAATGGGCCCATCTCTATTTGTTTATTGAAAGTGGAACAGGTTCATTAAGTACACTACCGTCATCACACAAGTCCTTAACCCCGCACATCCAGTACCAGGTAGACCCAAGTATCCAGACTGCAAGCAGGATCAGTGGGATCTTTATTGAAATTCTTTTTTTTTCTTTATTGGCTTGTTCGAAATGCATGGAATACCCGTATTACGTTTTACGAATTACGTGTTAAGGAACCTCTGATTAAGTACATTCTCAACCGATCGGCAATGATTTTCAAGAGTATCATTAGCGATTCATTTATTGATGAATAAAATTACATCGTTTATCGCGCCGAGCGGCACTCCTACGAAAAGATTGTTTTACGTTTTACGATTTAGGTTTTACGTAAAACCTAAATCGTAAAACGTAAAACAATCCCCTAACCTTCCCCCTTTCCCCTTTTTCCTTAAACCTTTGTTACAATCACGCAATGACAAAAAGATCCCTGCTCTCCGACAAAAACATCCCCGTTGAAGACCGTCTGATATTCGCACTGGACTATCCATCCACTGAAGAGGCACGCACCATCGTTAAAACACTGGGCGACAGTGTCACATTCTACAAGGTAGGACTGGAACTCTTTATGACCGGCGGCGGTTTTGATTTGGTTAAATGGCTTACCGACCGGGGCAAGAAGGTATTCGTCGACCTGAAATTCTTTGATGTACCGCAGACGGTACAATCTGCCGTCAGGGCATTGAGCAAACACGGTGCCGCCTTTGCCACCATCCACGGCAATGACAGTATCATGGCTGCTGCTGCGAAGGACAAAGGGGAGATGAAGGTGCTGGCAGTCACAATGCTGACCAGTCTTGATGAAGGGGATGTGCGAGACCTCGGCTTTCAGGTCGATGTAAAAGACATCGTTTTATCCCGCGCCAAACGTGCACTGCAACTTGGCTGCGATGGCGTTATCTCATCCGGCCTGGAAGTGGCCGAACTGCGTGAACACCTGGGTGACAAATTCATCGTCGTCACCCCCGGCATCCGACCGGTGAAAAATACCGATGACCAGAAACGCACCGTCGATGTAGAAGAGGCCTTCCACAATGGTGCCGACTACATTGTAGTAGGCCGCCCAATCAAGGAACATGCCAACCCGAAGCAGGCAGCAGAAGATATCCAGGAGCGGATAAAGAAAGTTTTACGTAATACGTAACACATAAAACGTAAGACATAAGGCACATTCAATGCCCCAACCCCCTTCAACATTTCATCTCTTCTCCCAATTCCTGAAAAGCTTCCTGCATTTTGCCGGGCTGCGTGCAGCCTGGGCTGCTGGACTACTATTCACTGCAGGGCTGTTGCAGGGTATCGGCCTGCTAATGCTGATTCCCCTGCTTGGTCTCACCGGTTTTATCAGTACCGATACAAAACCAGATAAAATCGTCACCACGCTGCAAGGCTTTTTCGATTCACTGGGTCTGAATTACAGCCTGACAACGGTACTGTTCATCTTCTTCCTGGTACTGACTGCAGAAGCCCTGTTCAATCGTTACCGCAGTATTTTGCTAAACAATTTACAGCTGGATTTCACCGACCACCTAAGAAATCGTCTTTACCGCGCCATCGGCCATGCAAGCTGGCAATTTCACAGCCATCATCACTCCGCCGACTCGGTTCACCTGCTCGATGAAGTTGTCAGTGATATCGGTCAGGGTACTTACAGCGTACTACAGCTATTTGTCGTAATTTCCTATGCAATAGTTTTTCTGCTGGTTTCACTACAGATATCACCTGTAATGACTGTGCTGATAATGATCACTGGGTTATTGTTTTACGGCCTGGTAATACCGATAAACCGCCGGGTATTCCGACATGGCCAACGAGCTGTTGAAGCAAGCAGGACTCTCTACCGTACCATGGCCGATTTTTTTGCCGGACTGAAGCTGGCCAAAAGCTATAACCGCACACAAAACCATATAGAGGAATTCATCACCAACACCCGCAAACTTCGCAGCGAACAAAAAGCACTGATGTCCTCATCCGCTTCGGCACAAATGTGGCTGCGCATATTTACTGTCGCATTGCTCAGTCTCTTCGTCTACCTTGCCCTGAAAGTCTTCGGCATGAGTGCGGACCGCCTGATACTGCTAATCATCCTGGCCAACCGCCTCTACCAGGCACTGTCCAACGGACAAAACTACTGGCAGTATATGCTGCGAATGCTGCCGGCCTATGAGACCTATGTCCAGGCCGCCGATAAATTCAACCAGCATGCTGAGATAATTTCCAGTAAAGGCAAGACAGTTCCCCCACTGCAGCATAAAATAACACTACAGTCGGTCAGCTTCTATTACACGGATAAACAACAAGCGACGCTTGACGATATAAGCATCTCAATCCCGGCGAAAAAAACAACTGCCATCATCGGCCCATCCGGAGCCGGTAAAACCACACTGGCAGATATACTGATGGGCATACTGACCCCTGATGAAGGAAAACTGTTTATTGACGAGACTGAACTTGAGCCCGGAATACTACCGGCATGGCGCGAACATGTCGCCTATGTGCCACAGGAGGTCTACCTGTTTGATGGCAGTATACGTTCCAACCTGAACTGGGCCTGTCAGCAGGATAAAGAAGAAGAGGATTTGTGGGCAGCACTGGAGGCAGCGGCCGCGGCGGACTTCATCCGGCAATTACCCGATGGCCTTGATAGCCTCGTTGGCGAACGTGGTCTGCGTCTGTCGGGTGGAGAACGCCAGCGCATCGCCCTGGCCCGTGCCATCCTGAGAAAGCCAGATGTACTGATCCTCGATGAAGCGACCAGTGCACTGGATACGGAAAATGAACGCAGAATACAGGAGGCTATCGGCAGCCTGCATGGTAACCTGACAATCATCCTCATCGCTCACCGACAAAGCACTTTACGGCAGGCGGATCATGCGATTGAACTGGATAAGGGGGCGATCAGATTAAAAACGAAGGTTAATCAACCCACCCCCTAAACCAGTAAACCCACCACCCCAGATATTCTTTGATACCCAGCGTCGTCAACTCCAGTGCTCCTGCATCTGGCAGCCAGTCGAGTATAGAGGGATCGGGTTCTGGTACCTGATAGTCGGTTGCTGCCGGAACCACATCAATTCCGAGTTTCTCAAACACCCCTTTTGCACGGCGCATGTGGTAGGCTGAGGTGACCAGCAGGATCTTTTTGATAGCGTTTTCCTGCATGATTTTTACTGCATTTACACCATTTTCCCGGGTATTTCGGCTCTGGTTTTCCAGCAGCATTTTGTCCCGCGGAACCGCAAACTCACTGAGCAAATCAGCCATAAAATCCGCCTCAGGCGAACTCCCCTCCGCCGCTCCGCCGACCAGCATCACACGCGGGGCCTTACCAGCCCGGTAAAGGCGCATGCCGTGAAACAAGCGATCAACCGCATCGTTGAGTTCAATAAGCCCCATGCCGAAACCGGTCGCATTGGTAAAACCACCCAGCACCACAATGGCATCCGCTTTCGGCATCTGTTCAATAGCTACGGGTGGGTAGTCCTGCTCCAGCGAATTGATAACAAAAATGGAAAAAGCATTGGTCGCACTGCCCCATAGGATCAGCACACCCAACAGGATCAATACAGCTGCTCTACCCGCATGGCCACGAAGCACAGCGATGAGACCTAGCAGACTGATGAGTATGGCAAGGCCAAGCGGGTAGACGAACAGGGGGAGTAGTTTGGTAAGGAGATAATCCATAATTAAAATAACGATTTACGGTTTTGATCTGAAGTCCGCCCATGCCGTTCAACAGGCATAGCAAATGCAATCCAGCCCAGCGCCAGGATCACCATAAACAAGGCCGCATTTGCCGGGATATGGAAATTAAAATCTGTCGTACTATGGATCATTAATGAAATAATCCCCATCACAGAAGAGAAAGCCATGCCGCGCATCAAAGGATGCCGTCGTTTTCGCATAGCACGTATGGCGGCGGCAAATGTAATGATAACGATTGCCGCCAGTAGCAGGATGCCTATCCAGCCGGTATCAGACATAAACTCCAGGTAATCATTATGGGCATGCTGGTAATAACCCGGTTGCCAGATATTCTGGTACGCAGGAAAAATAACAAAGAAGGTTCCGGCACCTGTTCCGGTCAGTGATGCATCCTTATGCAGGGCACGAGTCTGCATGCTGGTGTTTAGACGGTTCAAGGTATTTGTACGCATATCCAGTGATACCTCCTCTTTCTTCATATTTTCAAAACGCTGCTGCAATTGATCAAGCCCAAACCACTGACTGACAATAAGGATATCGATAATGACCAGGCTGGTAAGCAGGATCACCACCGGACGGGGAGAGTGCTTCATCAATAGCAATGCAAGGATCCCGGCGAGGGTCATACTGGAGAAAAAGGCTGTGTTACCCATGCGAGAATGCGTCAAAACCAGGGTAATGACCATTATCGCCAGGTAAATACGTATTCTCACCTTACGGCTCAACAGAGACTGCGCCCAGCCACGAATTCGCTCACGCCAGGAACGACTACCATACTCGGACATGCTCGACAGCAACAGGCCTATACCAATGGCGAGATTCAACTCAAGAAAACCCGCCAGCTGATTGCGGTTGGCAAAGGTCCCTTGTGCTGATGAAGACCCGTAGTAAATTTCCTGACTACCGAACAGAGCCAGGCTGGCAATGACCGCCTGCAGCACGCCGAGAACAACCAGCCATAAAGTGAATACGCGCAAACGTTTCATACTATCCACCAGCAACAACACTAACGTAAAAATCAATACATAAGCCAGCCCGGTGATGAGTTGCTCACGCGTCGCATTGACATCAACCGAAATCGGTGCAGAAGCAATATCCGGCGTAACTAGCCGATACATCTCAGCCGATAACGGTGCAATCCTCTCAAGCAGTCCCATTGGCAACGGAATAATCTGAAGTAAATTCCATCCCAGCCAGAAGATAAAAAAAAGCAGCACAAAACGCGCCGCTTTAAAGGCCCTCGTGAAACTCACCTTACCCTGCCGATACTGCAGCAGCCAGACCGCTGCCATCACATAAACCACCATCGACATCAGCATCCACGACCAGTCGAAAGTCGATCCACGTGGCAGTGGAAGAACTGCGAACAAAGCCAGTAATGTGTAGAAGAGATAATTCATAATTTACATTTTTTAGTAATTCAGATATTCAAGAACCCGATTAATGTAGGTGCGAATTCATTCGCACAAAATAGTCCGGTTATACTTCCCTGTCCGAATGAATTCGGACCTACAAACCCCTTTCCCCTTTTTCCTTCAGCATCTCCTTCCTCATCCTCTCCAATTCCTTCTCATAAAACCCCATCAACACCTCATCCCCCTCAACAAACGGCTCCACCCTCTCACCAAAACCCTGCTCAAACGCCAATCTTATCGTTTCTTTCGGCTGCAGCTCCATCGCCCGCCTTAGTGTCTTATCAACCACATCCCTGGTCTCATCATCAATAAACGCCCAGCCATGGAAACCGGCCTGCAAAATTATCCTCTGGTTAACCTTAAACCAGGGCGCCAGACGTGCGGCATTCTGCAACGCAGAAATCATTGGCTCATCGTATTCCCATAGCTCATATTTGATACCGATAATACTCGCCCAGTAAGGTACCCAGGACGGCCGCAGTGTTAGCAGGTGCTGGTACATTGACAAGGCCTCGCGGTTGGCAGCAACTGACTGGCTGGGGCTGGACTGAGAATCAAACATGTGTGCCTTGTAGCGATAGAGCTGAGATTCGTAGGAGAGGTATTCCGGATTCTCGGGATCGTATTTGATAGCGCTCTGGATATTGCCAAGGCTCTCCTGCCAGCTCTCCTTATCAGGAATAACCCTGTTCTTCTGCCAGGTTTTTATATCACTCTGTGAGCCTACGGCATTAAGGTTTGCAAATAAAAGCAGGCCCACATAGCCGGACAAGCCGAACAACGCAATGGCAATAATTAATGTTTGAGTACGTGACAAAATGTAGTTTATAAAATAGTTTTGTAGCAGTTATTCAAGGTTAATATTAAACACTTTTTGCAGTAGAGGATAATAGGAAATTTATGTTTTATGCATTTGGTTTTGATCTTACGTAACACGTAAAACATAAAACGACTCTTTCCCCTTTCCCCTTTCCCCTTTAAACTCACCCCATGCCAAAGATACTAACCCCTTACGATTGGTATGCTTCAATTCTACGGGAAGAATCACCATTATTCTCTGACCTGGATAGCAATGTATCCGAAGAAGCCCTCTGGCAGGCTGGTCTGGAAAATGGTGTGACGGTGTTGGTCAATCACAAACTTGCCAATTCAGAGGCTCTAGAATCACTTCCACAAACTTACAGAGAAAAGCTACATAAATATGCCCTGAATGCGGCGGCTACTGAACTTGGACAGGAACACGAACTACAGATGGCACTTTCCCTGTTCACCGACGCTGGCATACCCTTCCTGTTGATGAAGGGCACACCACTCGCCTACACCCACTATCCCCAGCTATATCTTCGGAGCAGAAGTGACACCGATCTTTTATTTGAAAATATGGATGATGCAGAAAAAGCATTCAACCTGTTGGAGACTCATGGGTACCAACGCCCCAATGCCGTCAGTGGCGAATTCGTCAGTCATGAATTCTGTTGCTACAAAAAGGACAAAGCCGGTGTTGGTAGTACACTGGATATGCACTGGAAGCTTAGCAACGCACACCGCTTCGCACGCGCGTTTAACTTCACTGAATTGGCAGCCTCATCTACACAAATAACTGAACTGGGCGAGAAGGCCCAATCCCTTGGCCCAATCCATGCCCTGCTTCTAGCCTGCATGCATCGCATTGCTCATAAGATCGAAGGGATGGAAAACCGGTTGGTCTGGCTATACGACATTCATCTACTGACTGAGAAGTTCAGTGATCAACAGTGGAGACAATTTATCATCCTGGCTACAGCAAAAGGAATGTGTGGGATCTGCCTGGATGGCATTCAACAATCTGCGAAGATATTAAACACCGACATTCCAGAAGAAGTAAAAATCCAGTTAGAGGAAGGGGCAAGCCATGAGAAATACAGCACCGAGATGGGCGAATCACAGCTGACTATGGAGATGTCAAACCTGCGAGCCTTACCTGGCTGGAAGGAAAGAGCGGGACTGATAAAGGAGAGGGTCTTCCCTGATGCCAACTACATGATGGTGAAATATGACACGCAAAAAAAATATCTGCTGCCATACCTTTATCTTAAGCGTGCAATAGGGGGGATCTTTAAGGTATTAGGTACCAGGTCTTGAACTACCGTAATACGTAACCCGTAACACCTAAAACAAATCCCTTCACCCTGGAACCTGGATCTTTATCTTCCTCTTTCCCCTGGCTTCCACCACTGCCCAACCTTCCGCAACGGCTTCGCATAAAGCGTCCAGAAATATGGCCGCAACCCATTCACCACCCACGCCTTCCGATCCATACGATTCGCAGCCAGCCGATTTGATACCTTAGCATTACTCACACCGCCGGCCCGCATATACACCATCACCATTGGCACACGGACAACATTAATCTGATGCTTCAGCAAAAAGCGAAGCATGATTTCATAATCTGCTGCCGAACCAAGATCAAGATTGAATAAACCGTATTTTTTATAAACAGATGCCCTGACGAAAAAAGTAGGATGCGGTGGCATCCAGCCCTGATAGAATTTCCTGGGATTGAACTCACCCGAATGCCAGAAACGCTTCACCTTATTTTTATCTTTGCCATCAATGTAAACGAGATCACCATAACAGGCGTCAATATTCTCATCGGTGAAGGCTTCCTCTACACGGGAAAGTACATTGCTTGACGGGTAAAAATCATCAGCATTAAGTATACCAATCACCTCACCCGTAGCCATCTGGATACCCTTATTCATCGCGTCGTAAATACCCTGGTCAGGCTCAGATACAAGCTTTGCAATATTATTTTTATATGAACCAGCAATATCCAGCGTGGCATCAGTAGACCCACCATCAATCAGGATATGCTCCACATCAACACCCTGCCTTCTCACACTAACCAGACAACTAGCTAGAGTATCAGCAGAATTAAGCGTTGCTGTAATAATAGAAATTTTTATTGCCATGCACCCCACATCTACCATCGGTCAGGCAACTTTTTCGATGCATGAAACACGCGTAGAATTTCGATTTTCTGTAATCGAGGCCGGACACGATAAGGGACAATATAGCGTGTTGCAGGAATCACCAGTTCTCGTGTCCCGGGCAGTCGACCAGTGTGGCCTAAAGGCAGATTATCTCCTACATCAAGACTCAAGCCCTCCAAACCAACCAGTCCCCCATCACCAACACATCCATCTTTGTCCTTAAAAAACACGCCAGTGCTTCTTCAGGTTTACACACCACCGGTTCATTCTCATTAAACGAAGTATTCAACACAATTGGCACTCCGGTAAGATCATTAAACTTATCAATGAGGTTAAAATAACGAGCATTGGTTTCCTTATAAACAGTCTGCAACCGACCAGACCCATCCACATGAGTAACAGCAGGTATTTCTGCACGTTTCCCTTCACGAATCTGGAACACCTTCATCATAAACGGCACATCATCATCCTCTTCAAACCAGTCACTAACAGAACCACGCAAAATCGACGGTGCAAAAGGCCGGAAAGATTCACGCCGTTTGATCTTCAGATTAAGAATATCTTTCATATCAGCACGGCGAGGGTCACAAACAATAGAACGGTTACCCAAAGCCCGAGGCCCCCATTCCATACGCCCCTGAAACCAGCCGATCACCTTACCCTCAGAGATTGCTTCAGCCGTTTTTCTGCACAAATCATCTTCATTTGAGATCAGTTCAGTGGTACAACCTTCGGCAGAAATCTCCGCCTGCTTCTTTTCCAGCACCTCAGCAATCTGTTCATTGGAAAATGATGGCCCCCAGAAAGCATGATCCATCACAAACCGATCAACACCCTCTTTTCGTAGGAGCGCCGGGGACGGCGCTCCTACATCAATATTTTCATCCTTGATTTTAGAACTTGAAACTTGAAACTTAAAACTTGAAACTTCGGTTTTCTCATACCAAACTATAAGCGCCGCCCCAATCGCCCCACCCGCATCACCCGCCGCCGACTGAATATACACCCGCTTAAACGGCGACTTCCGGTACACCTTGCCATTAGCCACAGAATTCATAGCGCAACCCCCCGACAGACACAGATCATCCAGTCCATGTCGATCATACAAAGTATTCAACAAATGAAAAAAGGCCTCCTCATACCTTGCCTGCACTGAATGGGCAATATCAAAATGCCTTTGCGTCAACTCCTCTTCATTTGCACGAACAGGCCCCAACAGTTCAACCAGCTTGTCAGAATATATCTGTCCGAATACCGGTGCCCCGTCATCCCACTCATAGACCACATTCTCTTTATGGTGCTTGAAGTACTCAAGGTTTAATCGGTAGCCACCATCAGGCATCAGTTTGACGACCTTGCGCATCTCCTCCAGATAAACAGGCTTGCCATAAGGCGCCAGCCCCATCACCTTGTACTCATCCCCGTAATGCGGGAAGCCAAGATATTGCGTTAATGCCTGGTAAAAGTTGCCTAGCGAATGTGGGAAGTACACCTTTCCATCAACATTAATCTTTGATCCTTTGCCCATACCCCATGCACCACTGGCAAAATCTCCAAAGCCATCGACAGACACCACCACCGCTTCATCAAACGGCGAAACATGGAAGGTCGAGGAAAGATGCGCAATATGATGCTCAACAGGGTAAACCTTGCCGGCAAAACGGGAATCCTCGAAATGTTTCTGCAACTGCACGTCCAGCCCTTCCCGATCACGACGATTACGCAACTTATCCAGCACAAACTTCAGCTCAGGCCGCTTCATCAGCGTATAGCCAATCTTCTTCCAGTAATTCGCCTTCGAGTCCTGATTGATCGCCACCGCATCCACATCGGCCAGCGAAAGCCCTGCCTCACGCAAGCAATAAGCAATCGATTCAGACGGAAAACCCGCCCAGTTTTTTTTACGCCGGAAGCGTTCTTCTTCAGCGGCTGCAACCAGCTTGCCATCGATGACGAGTGCTGCGGCGGAGTCGCCGTGATAGGCGTTAAGGCCAAGAATTATCATTTTTTTCAAAAAATTAAGTAGGTCTCATGTCAGTAAGTCTTTGGACTTGAGTCTTGAAACCTGGAACTTCACCTGCGGGAGACGCGCCTCGCGGCAAAGCTTCTGACTTACCATCCAACCCTTAGCAACACCTTCTTTTCGTAGGAGTGCCGACTCGGCGCGATTAAACATTGATCGCGCCGAGGACGACGCTCGTACAATAATCTTTTCATCCACGCCGTTATTACTTGAAACTTGAGGGGACCTCTATTTATTTAAAATACCCCGTCATTGCGAGCGCAGCGCGGCAATCTCATGTTTAGAAACAGTCGCTTAGAGATTGCTTCGTCGCTACGTTCCTTGCAATGACGAATAAATAGAGGTTCCCTTGAAACTTGAAACTTGAAACTTGAAACTTTTATTTCTTCCCCTTCATTCCTTACACCGCTCATTTTGGTCTTTCGTCTTTCGACCTACGACTGTTTAGCGTTCAAGAAGTATAAGTATCAACAGCATATCAAGGTCCGACCCTGGGGGGGGTTACAAAATTACATTTTCATGCAACCAGTGATTCAACTCTTCTTTACTTAATTCCCCAGCAGCCAGTTGCATAGTGATAGCCTCTAACTCTGCTTGATCAGGGAGATTTTGAGCCCCATTCACGTCCAGAAATACCAACGCGGATAAGACTGCTGCACGCTTGTTGCCATCACAAAACGGGTGGTTCATCGCAATGTGGAACATATAGGCGGTTGCCATATCTATCAGCCCAGGATGTAAATAAACTCCGTCAAATTGTTGCTGAGGCATCGTTACCGCGGATTCCAGCAAGCCGGGGTCACGCAAACCCGGCATTCCACCTTCATGCTCTATGGTGTTTGCCTGAATCTGAATAACATCCTCGACACTGAGAAAAAATATCTCCTCAGGCATTTATTTAGCCAGGTTTTTTAACATCTCACCGTAACGAGGCCGTAGCTTGTCCAGGGATTCAGCAATCCGATCCTGTCCAATACCCACATTCGCAGGCGTAATAATAAGTGAACTTCCTGAAATCGTAAGCTGGAGAGGCGTATTGTTGTTGATACCAAGCGCGTCAATAATTGGCTTATCCAATACCAGTGCCTGACTGTTACCGTGTTTTTGTAATGTCTTGATCATAGATAGCCCCTTCATAAAGTTATAACAATGTTATAACAATAAATATATAATTACCAGCGCAGCAACTCACGCAGTAGGCCTGAGGTTTCTACCTTGATCTCCGTTTTTGATCTTACATAAAACGTAACACGTAAACCGTAAAACGTCTTCCCTTTCCCCTTCCCCCTTCATTCCTTACACCGCTCATTCATAATACTTACAGCTTATGTCTTGCGTCATACTTTTTAATTACAATCATCTGCTGATAAACCACCTTCATCAAACAAAACACCAACCCATCTTTACCATCAAGAAAACCCAGCCTGATAATATAGCTATAGACAAAATACAGAAAAGGCCGGAACGGCAATCGCCATGCAATACGTTTCAAAGTCGCTCGACGTTTTAATGGATCACCAGTAAATACCTCACCGATACGTAAACGATCACACTGCTGCTGCAACTCATACTCGGCATCTTTGGACGAATACCGGTTCTGCCGTTCAAACCATTCATCCATGCCTTTTAAATTCTCATCAATTAAATCATTCTCAAGATCACGAACTTCACCCTTAACCTCCTGAGTTTCAGCATGCCCCCGATTGATATAACGCACCCTGTCCTTATGTACAAAGCGAACTACCCAGGTAGGATACAGACTGCTGTACCGTAACCATCGCCCCCACATATAAAAACGCCGCCGCATTCGCCAGGCACCGATACCTGACGGGTCTTCACTAGCAATACGGCACAGTTCATCAGCTAACTCGTCAGGGACTTTTTCATCCGCATCAAGGATAAGTACCCAGTCGTTCTTTATCTCAATATTTTCCAGAGACCAGTTACGCTGTGATCCAAAACCTTCAAAAGCATGCTGAAAAAACCGCGCACCGTTTTCTTTTGCTATCGCTTCAGTTTTATCGGTACTGAATGAATCAACGATAATGACATCATCACACCACTTCAATGATTCGAGACATAAAGGCAGGTGTATTTCTTCGTTCAGGGTGTAAATCAGAACACTGACTTTACACATTACAATGCCATCCGGCATCTGTAGGAGTGCCATCTCGGCGCGATAAGAAGTTGATACATGCGATTGATCGCGCCGGGGACGGCGCTCCTACAAAATCAATCATTTCTTTCCAGTAATTTCTTCATAACACTGTTCCATCTGGACGGCCACAATCCCCCACCTCAAATGCCTCTCAATCCATTCTTTCCCCTTCAATCCCATATTCTTTCTAACATCAGCATCCATCAACAAATCATTAATGCACGTACCCAGCTTATCGGCACTCGTAACCACTCCTCCGCCAGAAGCTTCAACAATCCCTTTCGCCCCCACTTCTTCCGTCACCACTACCGGTACACCCCGCACTATCGACTCAGGAACAACATTACCGAAGTTCTCGGAATACGATGGCAGTACCAGCAAGCTGGCTGACTGCAGCAATGCTTCCTTATCGGCATCTGAAATAGATCGAGGAATAAAAGTTACCCTTTCTTTAACACCCGATTCTGCCGCCACTTTATGCAAGGTCGGCAGATAAGCCTCCTCATCATTCCCCGCAATCACTAACTGCCAGCCCGGCACATCAGCCCAGGCACGAAGCAATCTATCGAGGCCCTTCTTCCAGTTGATACGACCAAAATATACAACATAATTACCGGCTGACAGGACATCGACAATATCTTCGGTCAAATCCTCCTGACGCCATGCTTCAGGCAGATCTACACCATTGGCAATATTGATCACTAAGGGCCGGCGAAATGAAAACTCAGACATCTCTACTGCTTCATCAAAAGAGGTAACATGCAAACGAGTTGCCTGCTCCAGTGTTTTCTTTTCAATCAACCTGAGCCAGGCTGTTTTTAACCAGCGGCTTTTTCGTTGCACCAGTTCTTTAACCAGCATCCCGCGAGTGGACAATACATAGGGGACATCTGCAGCATAAGCGATACGCGCCGCAGCAGAGGTAGGCCAGAGAAAAACTGAATGCAGGTGAACAATCTCAAATTCGTGTATTCGGGTTTTTAGGGCTGTTTTCATCTGCGGGGAATAATAGAGCCTTCTTGCAAGCTTATTAAATACAGAATTCGCCGCGGGGACGCGCCTCCCACAAGTAAAAATAGAAGGAAAATACCAGACCTTTACACCATCTAAATCGACTGCCCTGTTGATGGGCACATCACTATCATGATCTCCATCTACAGTAGTGGTAAACACATGTACCTCGTGACCGAGGGCTGCCAGAGATTTACAAAGTCCATGTACAGAGTAGAT
>BDTD01000028.1 GCA_002897635.1 bacterium BMS3Abin11
ACCATTGAACTGATGATGTAGTGTGGGTTTACATATAGGAATATATGGGTGTCTATTTAGTTGCTGCGGGGTTGTTTATTCTGCTCTTCATTATCCCTGCGTTGGTCAATGCCAGAATCGAATAAACTGACCATATTGTTCTTGAGTTGCTTACGCCAGGTCTGAATCTGGTTAACGTGAACATCATATTCACTGGATAATTCTGCCAGTGTCTTCTCGCCCTGCAGGGCGGCTAATGCCACTTTTGCTTTGAAGGCTGGTGAGTGATTTCGTCTTTTTCTTCGCATCTTCTGTTTCCTCGTTACTTGAGTGAAAATTTAACAGAAAATACACTTATCTCAATGTCCTAATTTTGGGGGCCACTTCTTATATCCAGCGCAAATATATCCGGACGGTTCTGGGATCCTATACGTAGCGCATCGGCAAAGCCTTCGGTGATGACCAGCACTGTCGGCATGCCCTTGCGTTCAAGCAGTGCATTGGTGGCAACGGCTGTGCCCATGCGGATGCTATCAATCTGTCTTACAGGGATGGGTTCAAAGTTGTTTAGTGAAAGGATGTACCGGATGCCAGCGATTGCTGCATCAGGGTATTGCTCGGGGTTTTCTGACAGCAGTTTATGTGTGTGCAGCACACCCTTCGGATCACAGGCGACAACATCGGTAAAGGTACCGCCACGGTCTATCCAGAATTTCCACTTATTTTTCATAAAAGCAGATAACCTATAATTGTTATTTGAGCAGTCCGGTGCGTCCCGCCTCTCCGATCGTCATATCAACGAAACGGCCATCTTCAAGCGCAAGCACGCGGTCAGCAATATCCAGAACGCGAGGATCGTATGTAACCAGCAGGACGGTCGCGCCCTGCTTTGTGGCCAGATCATGTAACTGTTCCACGATGACTCGCCCTGTCTTGCCGTCAAGCAATGCCGTCGGTTCGTCGGCAAGGATGATCTTTGGACGCATAACCAGGGCGCGGGCAATCGCAACCCGTTGCCTCTGCCCTCCTGAAAGCTGGCGGGGAAACTTGTCTATGTGGTCGCCGAGGCCAACCTGCTCCAGAATGTTGTCTGCCGCCTCAGAGGGTGACCTGATTTCCGGGTGCAGGCGCAGTCCCATCATCAGATTCTGATGCGCCGTCAGCGCATCAATCAGGTTGTGGAGCTGAAAAATAAAACCGATATTCTGACGTACCTCACGCAGCACCTTCTGTGACGCACCATACAGTTCCCACCCCAACAAATTTACACTACCTTCCTGCAGGCGCCTCAGGGCGCCGATCAGGGTCAGGAATGTTGTTTTTCCCGAACCGGAAGGTCCGGTGATAATGACCACCTCGCCTGCACTTACCGTTCCCGTCAGTGAAAACAGCACCTGGCGACGTAAATGACCTTCGCCATAGGAATAACTGATATCCTTGAATTCAATAATGGGATTGTTCATCGGAAGAGTTCTGCAGGGTCTGCTTTTTTCAGATGGCGCATGGCAAGAAGCCCTGCCAGTATGCACATAATTGCCGTAGAGGTAAAAGCAATGGCCGCTTTATCAAGGCTCAGGATCATCGTATAGCCAGTCGATGCGGCCGTATAACGATAGATCACCCACGACAGGATTGTACCGGGGATGAAGCCCAGTACCGACAAAATAAGAGACTGCTTGAGCACCAGGACGGAAAAAAACCGGTCGGGATAACCCATCGCCTTGAGTGTTGCGAATTCGGGCAGATGGTTGATCACATTGGTGTAGAGGATCTGGTAAACGATCACAGCACCGATGATAAACCCCATAATGGCGCCGACGATAAACAAAAAACCGATAGCGGCAGTCTTGTTCCAGTAGTCTATTTCATGTTGGACGAATCCGGCACGCGTCAGCACCTCAATGTCCTTGCCACCTAGTGCCCTGCTGATTTTTTTGCGCATAATCTGCGGATCAACGCCTGGCTCGAGCCGTACCAGACCGACATTCACAAGTTCCGGCGAGGCGTTCGGGAAAAGTGCAAAAAACGTCTGCTCTCCCATCAGTATATTCCCGAAGGACGCGAAGGTGACGCCGATGTCGAACAGCCCATCAACGGTGACATGGCGACCCTCTACTGTTGCGGCAAAGGGCCCATCATGATTGTAGCGTTCAACCACATTACCGAAATAACTGCTGAGGCCTTTTTTATCAAACAGGACACCCCCGGCAACCGTGAGCTTCTTCTCCTGGTCGATGATGTCCGGCAGGGTCAGCATATGACGCCCTGGCTGAAGGCCCATGCACAATATCCAGCGCTGATAACCCGTATTGATATTTTTAAAACTGCAGAATGAATAATAAAGGGGAAGCACTTCACTGACACCGACAACGCCCGCTGCCTGCATAAGCCGTGGGCGAGAAAAGTCATGTTGTGAGCCAAAGAACTCAAACCCGGCGGGTATAATCACCAGTTGTGCATTCAGGTGTCTGAGTACCTTGGTAGCACTGTCGTTCATTGCCGAATAGAAACCGATCTGCACCAGGATCAATAAAACGGCAAAACTTATTCCGGCGAGTGCGGCGGCAAGCCGGCGCTTCTCGAAGATGATCTGACGCCATGCGAGCGAGAATCTCTCCTGACCGGTATGCCCCATGATTCAATTCTCTGTGTGAAGTGTATCTATGCGTGCTGTGCCCTGCAGGTTGATAAATCGTGCCGCTCGCACGCTATCTTGCAGAGTGATGTAGACTTTTACGATACGGGACTCACTATTCGGCACAGGATTGAGCGAATAGATTGCTACCCGCGTGAGGCTGGGTGCTATGCGTGTGACCGTGCCGGTGAGCGGCATGTTGAGTGCCGGACTTCTGAAGATTGCGGATTGTCCTTTTTTCACATATTTGATATCGGTCTCGTAGACCTCGGCGACCGCTTCCATATGGTCAACGTCCCCGATCTCGGCGATACCCGTCGTTTCTGAAACGGCTTCGCCGTCGCGGGCGTAGATGCCAAGCACCATGCCATCGACCGGTGAGCGTATAATCATCTTGTTGAGTAACGCCTCGGCTCGCTTGAGATTAAGTCGTGCCTTCTCCAGTGCTATGTGTGCCCGTTCAGATGCATCGCGTTGATCGTAGAAAGATTCCTGCGAGATGGATTTATCCCGGAAAAGTATTTGTCGACGATCAAATTCACGCTTTTTTTCCAGCGCATCTACTTTTGCCCGTTCGACTTCAGTCCTGGCTATCCCGACCTCAAGCCTGCGAACATTCGCCATGTCAAAAATGGCAATGACATCGCCTTTCCTGACCCTTTGGCCTTCTTTCAAGGGCATTTCGGAGATTCTTACCGAAATAAAGGAAGGCGGACCTGCAAGTGTGTAGATACCGTTGTGTGGTTCAAGACGAGCAAGAGCGCCGATCTTTTCAGGCCGGGAGGCAGTATCAGCAAAGGCCAGGGGTAGCGTAAAAAGACAAATCAATACGGCAACAATACTTCTCATGACCCAACTCCATGTATTCCGGGGACAGTATACCTGTTTAATTTCTATAATATTTGGGTCAGAGTAAAACTCTAGTCGAAAAGAATTTTACTCTGACCCCAAAATTTCTGATGGAGGCGATCGAAAAGGTCGGGATTTTCATGAGAAGAATATTTCAAGTACTCTGTGACCCCCTTGATTGCTGTTGATTGCCTTTATTGATTATGTTTGTAAAAGAAAAGCTTCCGATGCATTTGTTAGTCAGTATGGTATTACTGCTGCTGGTCTCGATATTTACTACTGGTGTGGCCAGTTCGCAGGCAGACAGGAATAAAGAGGAGGACTGGTTTGCTGAAGACACGGACGCGATAATCGATGCCATTAATGAGGGTGAACTGAATTTCCTGGACAAGCCACCAGATAAACTGGTTTACCACCTCCAAAACACATTTATCGTCCTGAAAAGCAGTATTGAAACGGGCTGGATCAAGCTGGTGCAATGCCATGAGAACCTGGACAAATTTCCTCGCGTGCAGATCGTCTATAACAAGGACAGGATCCGTCATCTGCGTATTACCCAGCAAAAGAATATCGGCAATGCCTGGGTGGAGGATAATACTGTGCAATTAACCGATGTGAAGAGTAATGCCCGTTTATGTGTCCAGGCCGAGAGTCAGGCATTGATAGCACAGAAAGACGGCACCTTTGTTTTGAAGAATGGCCCGTTCATGAGGAAGTTTCTTGATGGCTATTTCCCGATGCGGGTATCAATCGATATCAAATTTCCTACCAATCTCAGTTTCATTGCTATTGAGCCTGTAGAGCAAAAGGGTTTCAGGGTCATCCAGGGGAAACAGAGTCTGCATCTGGATGCCTGGTTTGAAGGCAGGCTGGTGACGCGTATAAGATTTAAACTTGTTCCCGAAACAAATATCCAGTAGTTACGATCAAGTGATCAGAGTACTTGAAAACAAAGTACTCTGACCCCTTGATTTTTTGGATTTTTTGAGAGTAACAGGCAAATCACGCCCGCTCGTGTTTTGCCTGGCAATTGATACAGCGAACAGCGGTGGGATAAGCCTGCAAGCGGGCAATGGCAATCGGTGCATCACAATCGATACATCTGCCGTATTTACCCTCGTCCATACGTTTAATGGCACGCTCAAGGTTTTTCAGTTCATGCTGATGCTGAGTTAACATGGCAAGATTAATTTCGGTCAGCATTTCACTGAGTGATTCTTCCTGAGCATCGTGAACCCTGCCAGCCATGGAGATGGCATCACTGCTTCCATCCCTGATCAATTTATCATGAATTTCCTGCAGCAGCTGTTTTCTGTAGGTCAGCAGGCGGTCGCGTAGTTGGTTTAGATCTTTTTCATTGATGTTTGGCATTTAAAAGCTCCGTTAAAAGGCTCTGTGTTACGTATTACGTTTTATGTTTTATGTAAACCCTAAAACGTAAATCGTAAAACTTCGTTTAATTGTCATCCGGCTCATAAGCCAGCACCGGGGCCAGCCAGCGCTCCACCTCGGCCTTCGTCATGCCTTTTCGTCTGGCATAATCCTCAACCTGATCCTGGCCGATGCGACCGGTTCCGAAATAACGTGCGTCGGGGTGGGCAAAATAGAAGCCACTGACGGCCGCTGCCGGATACATGGCATAGCTTTCGGTGAGGCTTACCTTTGAGCGCTGGTCGGCTTCCAACAGTTGCCACAGCAGTGCTTTCTCCGTGTGGTCAGGGCAGGCAGGATAACCGGGCGCAGGCCTGATGCCCTGGTACTTCTCTTTAATTAATTCTTCATTTGTCAGTTTCTCATTTGATGCATAGCCCCAAAATTCACGTCGTGTGCGTTGATGCATTAGCTCGGTAAAGGCCTCTGCCAGGCGGTCAGCTATGGCTTTCAGCATGATGGAATTATAATCATCGTGATCAGCTTCAAATTCAGCCAGTTTTTCTTCGATACCCAGGCCTGCAGTGACTATAAAGGCGCCAATATAATCGGCAATGCCGCTACTTTCTGGCTGCAGGTAATCGGATAGGCAAAGATTGGGTGTATCTCTTTTGACCATCTGCTGGCGTATGCCGTGAAGTTTCAGCTGTACCGTATTGCGCTGATCATCGGTGTAGACATTAATGTCATCATGGTCGATGCTGTTAGCCGGGAAAAATCCCACAACTGCCTGTGCCTGTAGCCATTTTCCATCGATGATTTTTTTTAGCATCACCTGTGCATCATCATACAGCTCGCGTGCATGTACCCCTTTCTCAGGGTGCTCAAAAATGGCCGGATAGCGCCCACTAAGCTCCCATGCATGAAAGAATGGTGACCAGTCGATGTAGTGTGAAATTTCTTCCAGCGAATAGTCGTCGAACTGGCGTATACCGAGAAATGAGGGCTTAACTGGAACATAGCCAGAGTCTTCACTGCGGAAGCGGTTAGCATGTACCTGTTCCATGCTTGCCAGCTTCCGTGCCTGTTGATTACTGGCACGTCGTACACGCAGGGCCTCATGTTCTTCATTTACCTGTTGAATGTATGCCTCGCGACCCTTTTTCTGTAACAGGTTATTGGCAACTCCAACGGCGCGAGAGGCATCCAGTACATGAACAGATGTACCATCATATTGCGGTGCTATTTTTACAGCAGTGTGTATCTTTGATGTGGTGGCGCCACCAATCATCAACGGCAGTGTGTAATCCAGGCGTTGCATTTCTTTTGCCATGTGTACCATTTCATCGAGTGACGGGGTGATCAGGCCGGACAGACCGATGATATCCACATTTTCTTCGATGGCGGTCTTAAGAATGGTCTCTACCGGCACCATGACACCGAGGTCGATGGTTTCATAATTATTACATTGCAGAACCACGGCAACGATGTTTTTGCCAATGTCATGCACATCACCTTTGACAGTTGCCAGCAGGATTTTCCCCTGGCTGCTAAGACCCCCAGATTTTTCCGCCTCTATATATGGCATCAGCCAGGCCACGGCTTTCTTCATTACGCGCGCTGATTTTACTACCTGCGGCAGGAACATCTTGCCGGCACCGAAAAGATCACCGACCACATTCATGCCATCCATCAATGGTCCTTCGATAACCTCGATCGGTGTATCAGCCTGCAGGCGTGCTTCTTCCGTATCTTCTTCGATGAATTCAGTGATACCTTTTACCAGTGCATGCGAGAGTCGTTCAGTCACTGGCAGTTCGCGCCATTCCCTGTTTTTGTCATCCGCCTGTACGCTACCGTCACCCCGGTATTTTTCTGCGATATCCAGCAGGCGTTCTGTTGCATCTGCGCGCCGGTTAAGGACTACGTCCTCGACGCGTTCACGTAGTTCATCTGGAAGTTCATCGTAGATGGCCAATTGGCCGGCATTGACGATACCCATGTCCATGCCTGCACCGATAGCGTGATAGAGGAATACCGCATGTATGGCCTCGCGTAGCAGATTGTTGCCACGGAAGGAGAATGAGACATTTGACACACCACCTGAAACCAGTGCATCAGGCAATGTTTTTTTGATGTCACGGGTGGCCTCGATGAAGTCCACACCGTAATTATTATGTTCCTCGATGCCGGTGGCAATGGCAAAGATGTTCGGGTCAAAGATGATGTCTTCAGCCGGGAAGGCGACTTTCTCTGTCAGCAGTTTATAGGCACGGGTGCAGATTTCTACTTTGCGCGCGTGGGTATCAGCCTGACCGTTTTCGTCAAAGGCCATGACGATGATAGCTGCACCGTATTGACGGCAAAGTCGTGCCTGTTTGAGAAAGGTTTCTTCGCCTTCCTTCATCGAGATGGAGTTAACGATACCCTTGCCCTGTACACATTTAAGGCCAGCTTCAATAATGTCCCATTTCGACGAATCGATCATAATCGGAACTTTGCATATGTCCGGTTCGGAGCCAATCAGGTTGAGGAACTGAACCATCACCTCTTTTGACTCCAGCATGCCCTCATCCATATTGATATCAATGACCTGGGCTCCGTTTTCAACCTGCTGGCGGGCGACCTCCAGTGCCTGTTCATATTCACCTTCTTTGATCAGGCGTTTGAAGCGCGCAGAACCCGTGACATTGGTGCGTTCGCCGATGTTGACGAATAATGAATCAGGCAGGATATTGCAGGGTTCCAGTCCGGACAAACGGCAGGCTGCTACTTTTTCCGGCAGGGCGCGAGGTGATTTGTCCGCAATGACCTCTGCAATGGCTTTGATGTGGGCAGGTGTGGTGCCACAGCAGCCACCGACAATATTTAGAAAGCCACTTTCTGCCCATTCGCCAAGATAGCCAGACATATGTGTCGCATCCAGATCATACTCACCCAGTTCATTCGGCAGGCCGGCATTGGGGTGGGCCGATATGCGGAATTCAGAGATGCGGGACATCTCCGAGACGTACTGACGCAGCTGATCAGGGCCCAGGGCACAGTTCAAACCAATGGTCAGCGGCCGAGCATGCCGCAGGCTGTTGTAGAAGGCTTCTACGGTCTGGCCGGACAGGGTGCGCCCAGAGGCATCTGTGATGGTGCCGGATATCATCAATGGCAGGCGAATTTCATCTTCTGAAAATACTTTTTCCACTGCGAATACAGCCGCTTTAGCGTTTAAGGTATCGAAAATGGTTTCAATCAGAATGATATCTACATTGCCTTCGATCAGCGCCCGTGTGGCGACACAGTAGTCTTCGACCAGTTCATCGAAGGTGATAGCGCGTGCGCCTGGATCGTTGACATCGACCGAGACGGAAGAGGTTTTCTGATTTGGCCCCAGCACACCCGCGACAAAACGTGGCTTATCGGCAGTGCTATACTTGTCAGCTGCCTGTCGGGTTAGCTGTGCCGCTGCGAGATTTATTTCATGTGCATAGTCAGACAGATTGTAACGGGCCAGATCGCTGGGCGTAGCATTAAAACTGTTGGTTTCAAGGATGTCTGCACCGGCCTCAAGATATTCTTCATGAATACCACGAATAATGTCTGGCTGCGTCAGTACCAGCAGGTCATTCATGCCTTTGAGATTGACGTCCCAGCCAGCGAATCTTTTACCGTGATAATCAGCATCTTTAAGACCGTGGCGCTGAATCATTGTGCCCATAGCACCATCAAGCAGCAGAATGCGTTGCTCTAGTGCATGCAGGAGTTTTGAGGCAGTTTCAGTATTGCTATAAGGGATATTCATGATTCATAAGGGCCAGGGAACCTCTGATTAATTATGCCATATCTCTGCGAGATCATATTGTTTTGATTTTGATCCATAACTGAACACACTGAGATGACTCGTTAAATGGTTTTCCTGAATTTAATAATGCTTGCCGTAATAAATAAAAATACAAAAAACAATAATGAGGCATAAGCGGGTAATAAGTCAGTAAACTGCGTCTGCTTAATGAGTAAACCACGAATAATGTCTACAAAGTAGGTAAACGGGATAGCATAACTAATTGGCCTGACACTATCCGGTATAGCTTCCAGTGGAAAAATAAAACCGGACAGTAAAATTGAAGGGACAATGATAAAAATAGCGAGGAACATTGCCTGTTGCTGTGTGCGGGAAATTAAAGAGATCAGCAGGCCGAGAGAAATCATTACGGCCACATAAATTATAGCTAATAGAAACAGCAATAGATGAGATGAAGGTTGAGGTAGATCGAATAAAACCCATCCAGCTGCAAGGATAAAATAAAAATCAATTAATGCTATAAAAATATATGGCAGCAGTTTTCCTGCAATGAAAGTAGTTTTGCTCATGGGGGTAACGAGTAATTGCTCCAGGGTTCTTTTCTCCCTCTCTCTTACGACGGAGATACCCGTTAATATCAGAGCAATTTGCATGATTAATACCCCTATAACCCCTGGCAGGAAAAACCAGGTTTCTTTTTCATCTGGGTTGAATAATATTTCTGTATCCATAATAAAAGGGTCTTGAGCAATCACCACTGTGCCTGCATTTTCATCCAGAAAATACATATCATTCGTCACACTCTGATCTGTTGCGCTATTAGAATTATATTTCATTGCCGTTGTAAGTGAGGGCATGGTGCCATCCACATAGAAGGTGATATGCGGTTGTTTATTTTCTGTCAAAAGAGAAGAAAAGTCTTTGCCGATAAACAGACCGGACTTTGCACGCCCTGATCGTATTTCTTCGACTATTTGTTGTTTGTCATTGACGCCATACAGCTCAAAATATCCATCACTCCACAGCCCAGTTTTGATTAAATTGCTAAAATAAGATGAGTCACCATCGAATACAGCCATTTTGACATTTTGAGGTTCCAGTTTCAGCGCAACACCAAATAATATCAGTAAGGCTAAGGGCATTACGACTATGAGTCCGATCAGACGTGGGTCTCTACGTAACTGTAAAATTTCTTTTTTTATAATTGCAGTAATCAATGTTTTACTGGGTTCTTTTGTGTCAGGGCGATAAATACATCTTCAAGATTTGGTTCGCTGATGGTTAGGGTGCAGGGCTTGCCGGTTATAGCACCGATTGTTGATTCCAGATCAGACTTCCTTGTTTCAGGTGTGACCACCAGGCGTAACTCATTGCCAAACTGGTTAACCAGTATCATTCCCATCGTGTTCAGCAATGTGCTCTGGAGTTCAGGGAGATATGATATATCTGCGGAGTATACCTTTGCATTTCCAATTGCCTGCTTAATCGTGACTGGTGATCCTTCTGCGACAATTCGCCCTGATGAAATAAAAGCCAGTTGATGACACCGCTGTGCTTCTTCCATGTAGTGTGTTGTTATGAACAGAGTTTTACCTTCCGCACTTAGCCGGTAAAAATCATCCCAAAGTAATTTACGTGTTACAGGGTCAATGCCAGCGGTTGGTTCATCCAGAAAAAGTACTTTCGGGTCATGTGCCAGGGCGCAGACCAGTCCAAGGCGTCGTTGATAGCCTCCAGATAGTAAGCCCGCTAATTGATTTTTAAATGCGGCCAGATCGTAGCGATCCAGCAGAGAAGATAAGCGTTTTTCATCTGAAATATTATACATATGTGCATAAAATTCCAGGTTCTCCCATACGCTAAGTTCTTCATACAGGCTAAAATGCTGTGCTACATATCCAAAGTCAGCTTTTGCCTGTTGAACACTCATGCCATTGACCCTGGCTTCGCCTTTATCACTTTCAATTATTCCGCAGAACATGCGGATAACAGTTGTTTTTCCCGCGGCATTTGGGCCAAGTAATCCAAAAATCTGTCCTCTATCGACATTCAAGGTCACACTATCAACAGCCATGTGATCCTTGAAACATTTTGTTAAGTTGGTTGCCTGTATCAAGGGGGTGTTTTCACCTCAGGTAATTATATTTACGTAGTTTATATTTGTTTAGCCGGACAGCTTGAGGTGGTTCCAGATTGTTTGAACGGGCTCGTTCCTATTCATGGAATAAAAATGCAGACCCGGCGCGCCACCTTCGAGCAACTGTTCGCACAGGCGTATGACCACATCCAGCCCGAACTCACGAATTGATTCAAGGTCATCACCGTAAGATTCCAGGCGCTTGCGTATCCAGCGGGGGATTTCTGCGCCACAGGCGTCTGAGAAACGCGCTAGCTGTTTGTAGTTGGTGATTGGCATGATGCCAGGTATGACTGGTATTTTCAGACCCATTTTCTGGCAATCATCAATAAACCGAAAATAGGCATCCGGATTAAAGAAATACTGGGTGATTGCAGAATCAGCACCGGCATCTACCTTACGTTTAAAATTTATTAGATCAGCCTGGGCACTGGTTGCCTGTGGATGGAACTCAGGATAGGCGGCGACCTCTATGGTAAAGTAATCGCCGGTTAGCCGACGAATGAATTCCACCAGCTCATTGGCGTAACGTAGTTCATTATGCTCGGCCGTGCCGTAGCCGGAGGGAATATCACCGCGCAGTGCGACCAGGCGTTTGACGCCAAGTTTGCGGTATTCGGCCAGCATTTTGGCCAAAGTGTTCCGGTTGGTTGATATACAGGAGATGTGCGGTGCGGCTTCAAGACCATCTTCTTCTATGATGGTCTTCACCGTCTGGTAGGTTCCATCTTGCGTGCTGCCACCAGCGCCAAAGGTTACTGAGGCAAAAGCAGGTTTAAGCTTGCTTAGTTCCTTGCGAGTGGTGGCCAGTGACTGCTCACCTTTCTCAGTACGTGCAGGGAAGTATTCGAGACTGAATGTCTTTATTATATCCTGGGGCATGCCTTGAGTTCTCTGAAGAAGCCCTGTCAACAGTATTTCGTCATTTTGAATGCAGCGTGGCAATCTGTGTTTAAAAAAGTAACCCGGAGATTACTTCATCACTTCGTTCTTCGCAATGACGGCAAACAGAGGTTCTCTAAATCAGTAGCGGTAGTATTCAGGTTTATATGGGCCGTCTACCGGTACACTGATGTAGTCCGCCTGTTTCTGGCTAAGTACGCTAAGGGAGACACCAATTTTTTCCAGATGCAGACGTGCGACCTTTTCATCGAGATGTTTAGGCAGGACGTATACGATATTTTCATAGTTTTCCGGGTTGTTCCATAATTCAATCTGCGCGATGACCTGGTTGGTGAACGAGGCTGACATGACGAAGCTCGGGTGGCCGGTAGCGCAACCAAGATTGACCAGACGGCCTTCAGCCAGCACGATCAGTTTTTTGCCGTCAGGAAAGATGACATGGTCAACCTGTGCCTTGATATTTTCCCAGGTGTATTGTTTCAGTGATGCAATGTCAATTTCAGAATCAAAGTGCCCGATGTTGCAGACGATAGCTTCGTTTTTCATCTTCAGCATATGATCATGCGTAATAACATCAAGGTTACCGGTAGCAGTAACGAAAATGTCGCCGTAAGTACATGCATCGTTCATGTCGACGACACGGTAGCCTTCCATCGTTGCCTGCAGTGCGCAGATAGGATCAATTTCTGTCACCATGACTGTAGCGCCAAGGCCTTTAAATGCCTGTGTGCAGCCTTTTCCGACATCACCGTAACCGAGTACGACGCAGATTTTACCGGCAATCATAACGTCGGTGGCACGTTTGATGCCGTCGACCAGAGATTCACGGCAACCGTAGAGGTTGTCGAATTTTGATTTGGTGACCGAATCATTGACGTTGATGGCCGGGGTCAGCAGTTTGCCTTCATTGGCCATTTCGTACAGGCGGTGAACACCGGTTGTAGTTTCTTCAGAGATACCTCTGACATCCTTGAGCATTTCAGGATACTTTTCGTGCATCAGCTGAGTGAGGTCTCCGCCATCATCCAGTATCATGTTTGGGCGCCAACCGTCCGGGCCAAAAATAGTTTGTTCGATACACCACCAGAATTCTTCTTCGGTCTCGCCTTTCCAGGCAAAAACAGGCGTGCCATTATCAGCGATGGCTGCAGCGGCCTGATCCTGGGTGGAGAAGATGTTGCATGAAGACCAGCGTACTTCGGCCCCCAGCGCTTCCAGTGTTTCGATCAGCACGGCAGTCTGAATCGTCATGTGCAGGCAGCCTGCAATGCGCGCGCCTTTGAGAGGTTTTGTATCACCATATTCATCACGCAAAGCCATAAGGCCAGGCATTTCAACTTCGCCAATACTGATTTCCTTGTGTCCCCATTCAGCCAGACTTATGTCTGCGACTTTGTAATCCGGTGTCAGATTTTCTACGGGTTGTACACTCATAGCTTCCTCTCGATATGTTTGTGTTGCTAAAAAATAGTCGTTAGTTCGTTAAATATTTTTTGGCCAGGCTGTTGCTGCCTGGCTTATTTTTGCATCATCACGCAGGGCGTCGACCTTATCCAGTGTTTCCCAGCTGAACTGCTCCTCGGTACGACCAAAATGACCATAGGCAGCGCAGTCACGGTAGATTGGACGCAGTAGATCCAGTGATTCAATTATGCCCCGAGGACGTAAATCAAAATGTACACGCACCAATGCTTCGATCTGCTCTTCAGGTATGCTGCCAGTGCCGAAGGTATTGACCAGTAGTGAGACGGGTTCAGAAACGCCAATGGCGTAAGCTACCTGTACTTCACAGCGCCTGGCCAGGCCAGCAGCAACCACATTTTTGGCTACATGGCGCAGGGCGTACGCAGCTGAACGATCAACTTTGGACGGATCTTTGCCGGAGAAGGCCCCGCCGCCATGGCGGGCACTGCCACCATAGGTATCTACAATGATCTTGCGCCCGGTCAGACCACAATCGCCAGCCGGGCCACCAATAACAAAGCGTCCGGTGGGGTTAATCATGAAGCGGGTTTCCTTGCTAATCATGGCTGCAGGAATGACTGGCTTGATGATTTCTTCAATAATGGTTTCCTGCAATTGCTTATGTTCGATATCCGGCGAGTGCTGAGTAGACAGTACGACAGTATCAACATGGCTGGGAATGCCATCGATGTAGCGCACGCTGACCTGGGATTTTGCATCCGGGCGCAGCCATGGCAGCGTGCCGTTCTTACGTAATTCTGCCTGGCGATGAACCAGACGGTGCGCGTAATGAATTGGGAAAGGCATCAGTACGTCTGTTTCATCACAGGCGTAACCGAACATCAGGCCCTGGTCACCGGCACCCTGGTCGAGGTCAATACCTTCGCCGGTATTGACACCAGCTGCAATATCCTGTGACTGCTTGTCGAGCGACACCAGTACGGCACAGGATTTGCCATCAAAGCCAATCTCTGATGAATCATAGCCGATGTCGACTATGGTCTTGCGAACAATTTCGCTATAGTCGATATTCGCGTTGGTGGTGATTTCACCGGCGATGATGGCCATGCCGGTGTTGACCAGTGTTTCGCAGGCCACACGTGAGTGGCGGTCTTCCGCCAGCAGGCCATCAAGAATGGCATCGGAGATCTGGTCTGCGACCTTGTCCGGATGTCCTTCTGAAACCGATTCGGATGTAAATAGAAAATCTTTTGCCATGAAAAATACCACACTCACTAAGACTGTAAAAAAAGACGGGCAATTTTACCAGTTTCTTTCCAATGGTGCATCCTGATTATGCCTGTGAAAAAAATAGAAGAACATATTGATTATACAGGGGAAAGTACTTACACCACTGTGAAAACTTCAATTAAGCCACCAAAGAAGCTGCTCAGGCCTGTGGGGCGGGCTATTGTAGATTATCAGATGATTGAAGAAGGTGACAGGTTACTCCTGGGACTGTCCGGTGGCAAAGATTCTCTATCACTGTTACATTTGCTGCATCACCTTAAAAACTACGCTCCGGTTCGCTTCAACCTTGTGGTGGCGACGGTAGACCCCGGTATCGAGGGTTTCGACCCATCACCGTTAAAAGCATATCTTGCTGGCCTGGGAATCGATTATTTCTACCGGAAGCAGGCAATTGCTGAACAGGCCGAAGAAAATATGAGGCGTGACTCATTCTGTGCTTATTGTTCCCGCATGCGGCGTGGCATATTGTATTCCACAGCCAGAAAGAATAATTGCAATAAGCTGGTGCTGGCTCAGCATCTGGACGACCTGGCCGAGTCGTTTATGATGAGCAGCTTTTATGGCGGAAGTTTGCGAACCATGAAGGCGAGTTATACCATTGATGCGGGGGATCTGCAGGTGATTCGACCACTGGTGTATGTTAGAGAACGGCAGCTGACTAAATTTGCGGAAGCAGCGAAACTGCCGGTGATTGTTGATAATTGCCCTGCCTGTTTCAGTAAACCGACCCAACGAGAGCACATGAAGCAACTGTTGGCGCAGGAGGAGAAGGTCAACCCAAATCTGTTTGCCAACCTGCTTCATGCAATGCGGCCTTTAATGGGAAACAGCAGAGGAAAGAGGAAGGGTTAAAGGGGAAGGAAAAGATGTGTTACGGTTTACAGACTAAAGACTTATGACCTACGTTGTCACAGAAAATTGTATCAATTGTAAATACACTGATTGTGTTGTTGTATGCCCCGTTGACTGTTTCCATGAGGGTCCTAATTTCCTGGTCATTGATCCTGAAGAATGTATTGATTGTGCACTGTGTGTTCCCGAGTGCCCAGTTGAAGCCATTTATGCAGATGATGAGCTTCCCGATGGGATGGAACAATATATTGCATTGAATGCTGAATTGTCAGAAATCTGGCCTGTTATTAGCGAGAAAATCGAGCCCCTGGCAGATGCAGAGAAATGGGATGGTGTAAAAGATAAACTGAAATATCTTAAACGATAACAGACCGTTTTTACGTGTTAGGTTTTACGGTTTACGCAACACCTAAAACGTAAAACGTAAACGGTTTCATTATTTTAGCTGGCTTAAATCACGTACTGCACCACGTGCAGCACAGGTGGTCATGGCTGCATAAGCCTTTAATGCCTGGCTGACTATACGGTTCCGGTTAACTGGTTTCCAGCCGCTTTCGCTTTTGGCATCCATTGCCTGGCGGCGTTGTGCCAGTTCTTCCTTGCTGATAGCCAGCTGAATGCTACGATTTGGGATATCGATCTCTATCGTATCGCCTTCCTCAATCAGTCCGATGGCACCCCCTTCGGCGGCTTCCGGTGAAACATGACCAATAGACAGGCCAGTGGTGCCGCCGGAGAATCGCCCGTCGGTGAGCAGTGCGCAAACCTTGCCCATCCCTTTGGATTTTAGATAGGAAGTGGGATAGAGCATTTCCTGCATGCCCGGCCCACCTTTGGGGCCTTCGTAGCGAATCACGACGACATCACCGGCAACGATCTGGTCAGCAAGGATCGCTTCCATGGCGATGTCCTGCGATTCAAAGATTCTTGCGCTGCCAGTGAATTTTAAAATGTTTTCGTCAACTCCGGCTGTTTTAACGATACAACCCTGTTCGGCAATGTTGCCATAGAGTACTGCCAAACCACCGTCCTTTGAGTAAGCATGTTCCAGGTCATGGATACAGCCGTTGCTGCGATCGGTATCGAGCGACCAACGCCTGTTCTGTGAGAAGGCCTGCTGGGTCGGCACATTGCCCGGAGCGGCAGAGTAGCGTAGTTTTGCTTCTTCATCATCTGACACAGCAATATCCCATTTTTTAAGTTCGTCTGCGACGGTTGCACTGTGAACGGTCGGCAGGTCGGTGTGGATCAGACCGGCACGATCGAGTTCACCGAGGATGCCCATGACACCACCGGCACGGTGGACATCTTCCATATGGTAGGTCTGGATAGACGGTGCAACTTTGCAAAGATGAGGGACCTTGCGTGACAGGCGATCGATGTCTTCCATAGTGAACTTAACCTCACCTTCTTCAGCAGCAGCAAGAAGATGCAGAACAGTATTGGTTGAGCCACCCATGGCGATATCGAGGCACATTGCATTTTCAAAGGCCTCGAAAGTGGCGATAGAGCGCGGCAATAACGAATCATCATCATTTTCGTAATAACGGCGGGCCAGGTCAACAATACGACGACCTGCCTCCAGGAAGAGGTCCTCGCGATCGGCGTGAGTCGCCAGCAATGAGCCATTACCCGGTAGAGACAGACCTAACGCCTCGGTCAGACAGTTCATCGAATTGGCGGTAAACATACCAGAGCAGGAACCACAGGTCGGGCAGGCAGCGCGTTCCACCTTGAATACATCTTCATCGGATTCATTCTCATCGCCAGCCATCACCATAGCATCAACCAGATCCAGGTGGACTTCCTGTTCGTTGATCACGGCCTTACCCGATTCCATCGGCCCACCGGACACAAAGATTGTCGGTATATTCAGCCGCATCGCAGCCATCAGCATGCCTGGTGTAATCTTGTCACAATTGGAGATGCAGACAATGGCATCGGCGCAATGAGCATTGACCATGTATTCGACCGAGTCGGCGATGATTTCACGCGAAGGCAGTGAGTACAACATACCGCCATGCCCCATAGCGATACCGTCATCAATAGCAATAGTATTAAATTCTTTTGCAACACCACCGGCTTTTTCAATTTCCCGTGCTACCAGTTGTCCTATATCTTTCAGATGGACATGACCGGGAACAAATTGCGTGAACGAATTGGCAATGGCAATGATAGGTTTGTCAAAATCTCCATTTTTCATGCCAGTGGCTCGCCATAATGCACGGGCACCGGCCATGTTGCGGCCATGGGTGGTTGTTCGGGAGCGGTATTCGGGCATGATTGTTCTCGGGCTCTTTGACTTATATCAGACAGTGTATTGTAGTTGGACTGGGGTAAATGGCAATGGGTTAATAGTTCCAAGTTCCAAGTTCCAAGGTCCAAGATCCAGGTCAAACCAAATAATAATCTCTATCTACCTCTGCATCCTTAGCATAAGAGCTTTTGATGTTGAAGATTCTATTCTTGGAACTTGGATCTTGGAACTTTAAACTTCAATCTCCAGTTCCTTCAACTTCCGCGTCAGCGTATTCCTGCCCCAACCAAGCAACCGTGCAGCTTCAATTTTTCGTCTGCCTGTGTGTTCAAGGGCTGTTTCGATGAGGATGCGCTCAAATTCAGGCCCCAGGTCTTTAAGGATATTTTCCTGATCCCGGGCAAACTGCCTTTTCAGATGTAACCGCAGGGCATCCTGCCAGCTATCGATAGATACTGTTGTGTCGACTGGCTTCTCTCTAATATCCCGCGGCAGATCATCTATTCTGATCTGTTTGGACGGTGCCATGACACTCAACCAGCGACAGGTATTTTCCAGTTGTCGAACGTTCCCTGGCCATTGCAGGGAGCTGAGAAAATTCATTGCCTTGTCGGTGAATTGCTTTTCCTCGACATTTAATTCTTTTGCTGTACGTTTGAGGAAAAATGCCAGCAGCTGCGGGATGTCCTCAGTACGTTCGTGCAGCGATGGGATGCGCAGACGCACAACATTGAGACGGTGAAACAGGTCTTCACGAAACTTGCCCTCGTTGACGCACTTCTCCAGGTCCTGGTTGGTCGCAGCGACAATGCGGACGTTAACTTTTATTTCCTTGTGGCCACCAACACGGAAAAAACGGCCTTCGGAAAGAACGCGTAGCAAGCGGGTCTGTAAATCCGGTGGCATGTCACCGATTTCATCGAGAAACAGAGTGCCGCCTTCGGCCTGTTCGAACCTCCCTTTATGCTGAGCCAGAGCACCGGTAAAGGCCCCTTTTTCGTGGCCGAAGAGTTCTGATTCAATTAATTCACCAGGGATGGCGCCAGTATTGATAGCGATAAAAGGACCGCTGCAGCGAGGGCTGTGCTGGTGCAGAGATTCTGCCACCAGTTCTTTGCCTGTACCGGACTCACCGGAGATCAATACGGTGAGATCACTTTGACTGAGGCGTCCGATAGCACGGAAGATGTCCTGCATCGCAGGCGCCTCGCCTATTATTAAAGTACTTTGCTCATCTGGCGAGGCAATGCTCACCTTCTGTGTCCGTGCATGTTCGACAGCACGTTCTACCAGGTCTATAGCATCATTGATATCAAAGGGTTTCGGCAGGTACTCAAATGCACCCTGGTCGTACGAGTCAACGGCACTATCAAGGTCGGTGTGTGCTGTCATGATAATGACAGGGGTTTCAGGCTGCTCGCTGTGTAATTTTTTAAGTAGATCCAGTCCACTGGTACCGGGCATGCGTATGTCGGTAACGATGACATTTGGTGATTTACTGGAATTTTGAAGATGCTCCAACGCATCGTCTGCAGAACTGAATATTTCAGTATTGAATCCTGCTTTAGACAAAGCTTTATCCAGCACCCAGCGTATTGAGTCATCATCATCAATAAGCCAGATAGTTGCCTTTTTAGTCATAAGGGGATCTCAGGTATAGTCGTTAATCGTTCACCAGCGGCAGGAAAATGGAGAATACCGTTTTGCCGGCCTGTGAAGTGAATTCTACCAGCCCGCGGTGCTGATTGATGATGTTTTGTACGATGGACAGCCCGAGTCCCGCTCCTTCCGGTTTGTCGGTAATCAGTGGGTAAAATACCTTTGCCTGTAGTTTTTCCGGGATTCCGGATCCATTATCCTCGATGTCAATTTGTAATACTGTGCGATGCAGTGTGCTGCCAATAGTGAATCGACCTACCGGACGCGTGCTGAACTGCAGGCTATTTGGCTCTCTGGAAGAAGTCTTTGGTGCACCGATCATGGCCTGCACGGCGTTACGTGAAATATTTAAAATAACCTGGGTCATCGCATCCTGATCGATAGATATTTCGGGCAGGCTGGGGTCATAGTTTGTAATGATGTTGACCAGATCAGAGTATTCGGCGCTAATCAGGGTTCGGACATGTTCCAGGCAGATGTGAATGTTGACCGGCTTCATTGTCAGGGGCTGATTTGATCCTGCCATTTTGTCAACTAGATCGGATAAACGATCAGCTTCTTTGATGATGACAGCCGTATATTCTTTCTGTATTTCATTCTCAAGATCCATATCGAGCAGCTGTGCTGCACCGCGCAGGCCGCCTAGAGGGTTTTTTATTTCGTGGGCAATCCCCTTGAGTATTTGCCGTGTGGTCTCGTATTGTTCCTGCAGATGTTCTTCGCTGGCAAGTCTCAGCAGTCTGTCAACGTGGGTAATCTCAACAATAATATTTGTAAGCTTTTGTGTACGATTGAGAGGTGTAGCAGCAAAATCGATAGCAATGGTATTTCCCGTGATGAGTTTCAGACGGATTTCCCTCTTCGTGATAGCCCTGTTCTTCTGCAGAATAGTAGTGAGTATGTCGCGACACTCAGTATTATGCTGGAAGAGTACTTCATGACTTTGTCCCATGAGAGTACGCGCACTGGCCTGCAACAGGCTTTCTGCAGCAGGATTGATGGCCGTCAGTTTTAATTCAGAATTAAACAAAAGCACAGCCGTTTCCATGTTCTCAATCAGATAACGGCAGATTTTGTAGTCTATTTTTGTGTTATTGATCATGGAAAGCAGTTTAAAGTTCCAGGTTTTCGGGGGTTTTTTCAGTATGGAACCTGGGGCTTGATACCTGGAACTTGTTCTTTTCAGGCACTATAAAATCAAAACGCCTCGTCAGACAGAGGCGTTTTGTAATACATTGGTTTGCTGGAATTAGCAGCTGTAGTAGAGATCGAACTCAATGGGGTGAGTGCTCATGCGTAACTGTGTGACTTCTTCCATTTTCAGTTCAATGAAGGCGTCGATCACATCATGGGTGAATACGCCGCCTGCTTTGAGAAAGTCGCGATCACCATCCAGTGCGGCCAGTGCTTCTTCAAAAGAGGCCGCAACCTTGGGTATATCTGCTTCTTCTTCAGCTGGCAGGTCATATAGATCCTTGTCCATAGCATCGCCAGGGTGGATCTTGTTGGTGATGCCATCAAGGCCGGCCATCAACATGGCAGAGAATGCCAGATAAGGGTTGGCAGTAGAATCAGGGAAGCGTATTTCGATGCGACGTCCTTTAGGGTTGCTGTCGAAAGGGATACGGATAGAAGCAGAGCGGTTACGGGCTGAATAAGCCAGCATCACAGGGGCCTCGAAACCAGGAACCAGGCGCTTGTAGCTGTTGGTGGAGGCATTGGTAAAGGCATTCAGTGCCTTTGCGTGCTTAATGATTCCACCGATGCAGTAAAGCGCAGCTTCAGACAGTCCACCGTATTCATCACCGGAGAAGATGTTCTCGCCATTTTTTGCCAGAGACATATGGACATGCATACCATTGCCGTTGTCGCCGACGACTGGCTTGGGCATGAATGTTGCTGTTTTGCCATAGGCGTGAGCGATGTTGAGGACACAGTACTTCAGGGTTTGATTATCGTCAGCACGTTTTACCAGCGTATTGAAGCGAGTCCCGATTTCGCACTGGCCGGCTGTAGCTACTTCGTGATGGTGAACTTCAACTTCAATACCCATCTCTTCCATGGTCAGACACATGGCAGAACGCAGATCTTGCAGCGAGTCAACTGGCGGTACTGGAAAATAACCGCCTTTTACGCCAGGACGGTGACCGATGTTGCCGTCTTCAAATACTTTCGCTGAGTTCCAGGAAGATTCGTCGGAATCGATTTTGAAGAAAGAACCTTTCATGTCATTGCCCCAACGGACATCGTCGAAGACAAAAAATTCTGGTTCCGGCCCGAAATAGGCAGTGTCAGCAATACCGGTAGATTTCAGGTAGGCTTCAGCACGATGAGCAATCGAGCGCGGGTCTCTTTCATAACCTTCGCCGGTAGTAGGTTCGAGAATATCGCAACGGATGATCAATGTCGGATCATCAAAGAAAGGATCCATAACAGCTGTTGATGCATCAGGCATCAGGATCATGTCTGATTCATTAATGCCTTTCCAGCCAGCGATAGACGAGCCGTCAAACATTTTGCCATCTTCGAACAAACTTACATCAACTGTGTGAGCAGGCACGGAAACGTGCTGTTCCTTACCGTGGGTATCTGTAAAACGAAAGTCAATAAACTTGACTCCGTTGTCCTTGATCATCTTTAAAATTTCGGCGGACATTGATTTCCTCTTTTAAATATCTAATGTGCAAAAGCACGGTTGTACGAAATAGATTTAATACACCTTATTTAGTCCTGATAGCGAATTTATACAATCAAGAATTATGCCAGTTACGTAAGTACCTGAATATAGGTGCCCTTAATGCTTTCCGGCACGGGTAAAAATTGGTGATGCGCTATTTTGCACCAGATTAGTGCGTAAATACAGACGCAGACAGTAATTTCAGTGCAAACTGTGGTAGAAGATCTCAATATTGCCGATATATGGGTGCTGGTGCAGGGTTTCTATGATTTCCCTGGCAACCCTCTGGCGATTCTCATCGGTGGTATCTGCGATTGTCGGGAAAATCAGGTCGACATTGATGCTGCCAGCGAGATAATGCAGGGTGATTTTCTCAGCAGGCGTTGTGCCGTCAATGCCTGCAATGGTCTCATTTATAAGTGTAGTCATTTCACTGCGCAGCGGAAGATCGACATTTGCCATGATGATTTTATCGTTTTCGGGGTCGATATGAACCAGCACCTCATCAACGCTTTCAAAGTTATTAATCAGGCGCTGTCGTACGCATTCGGAAATCTGGTGTCCTTCAGAAACGCTGATATTGCCATCTACCTGCAGGTGGACATCGATCAGTGCGCGTCCGCCCATTAGACGTGAACGCAGCATATGCAGATCTATCACACCGTCAGTGTTGATGATTGCCTGCCGAATGGTTTCTACTTCTTCATGGCTGAGCGCAGTGTCTATCAGCTCTTTAAGGGCATTCCAGCTTAGCAGCAGGCCCATGCGAACAATCATAGTTCCAAGGACTATGGCGGCGAGGGCATCAAAATAGGGCAGTCCCATGATGCTGCCACCGATACCAATCAGGACAACGATTGAGGATATAGCATCGCTTCGGTGATGCCAGGCATTGGCACGGAGAATAGTGGATTTATAGCGGTCGGCAATTCTTATGGTGTAGCGAAAAAGCCCTTCCTTGCTGAAGATGGTGATCACCGTCATCACCAGTGTGATGGGTGCCGGTGTCAAAATTGTTGCCGGTACAGTGAGCCGCAATGCGGCATTGATGGCAATGGCTAAACCGACAAAGGCAAGCAATAAACCCAGGAAAACCGTTGCGGCAGTTTCAATTCGGCCATGGCCATAGGGGTGGTCATCATCGGCTTCTTTGTTGCCTTGCCAGATGGCGTAGAGTACCAGGGCGTCAGTAGTGAGATCCGATAAGGTATGGATACCATCCGCTACCAGTGCCTGGGAGTTACCGACTATGCCGAGAAAAAGTTGTCCCGCGGAGAGCAGTGTATTGACAATTATGCTGGTATAGGTTACCCGTTTGCCAGCAATCTTGCGTTGTTCGCCTGATTCGATGTCCATGGAGTATATTCTAGCAGCGTAGAAATATGGGTACCTCTGTTAAATGGCAAAAAAAATTCCAGTAAAAGGGAAAAAATACTCAAGATTCTTTCCCTTTGACCGGAATATTGTTGGGTCTGTTGCCGACCCTTTCTCCTCCCAAATGGTGGTTCGGGCTGTTATTGCAAGCGGGACAGTAACGGAATAGGCTCGTTTTGTCCAATATTCATGAGTTGGTTAGATTTATATCAAGGTGTCTTTCTGTTAAGTTTGATATTGCTGATAGCGTATTGACATACTTATTTACTGTATGGAAGCTCCAGCCAGTTACACAATTTTTGCAATGCCTCATCTACACCCGTGTGTTTGAGACTGGAAAATAACTGAATTCCATCAATGGGGAATTTGGCAAGCTTTTGTTTTACATCAAGCAGACTTGCACTGGCTTTACCACGACTGAGTTTGTCGGCTTTGTTTAAAATGACATATACTGGTAATCCTGCATGCGTACACCAGTGCACCATATTGCGATCAAATTCTTTTAGTGGGTGTCTGATGTCCATTAGTAGAATCAGACCAACCAGGCTTTTCCTTGATAGTAAATATTCACCTAGCGTCTCTGCCCAATGGTGTTGCCTGGTTTCAGAGACCTTTGCGTAGCCATAGCCCGGCAGGTCAACCAGACGGCGATCATTGCCGAGCTCAAAAAAATTGATCTCCTGTGTTCGGCCCGGGGTCTTGCTGGTGCGAGCCAGAGACTTCATGCCTGCCAGCGTGTTGAGGGTACTTGATTTCCCGACATTCGAGCGCCCGGCAAAGGCGACTTCTACCCCCGTGTCATCGGGCAGCTGCTGTAATGTATAGGCACCCTTGATGAATGTAGGCTGGATTGGCAGACGTTCCATGCTTGTTTACGATTTTGTCGGTAGAGGAGAGTGATATTCAACGCTATTCAGAATCATCTCGCAATAAGAATTTCAAGCCGTGCCCGTACAGATTCCCATCGTGAAAATCAGGATTCAGGACAGTAAATAAGAAGAATCAACACCTATATAAGAAATTTCTTAAATTGACCTGAGAGTACTTTTGATATATAAAGTCGCACATAGTTTCGGGCCAATAATTTTCTTTTTACCCGGCAAACTACTGGAGAGTATACAATGGAAAATCTACTGATCCTGTCCATAGCAGTTGCTGGCATGATGGTTGCCAGTCTGGCTCATGCTACAACAGGCGATGCTGAGAAGGGCAAACAAAAATCAGCTGTTTGTGCTACCTGCCACGGTGCTGACGGAAATGGGATGGTTGGCTCGCCACTCTATCCCAAATTAGCTGGTCAAGCACCAGGTTATATTTTATCGCAGCTAAAGGCCTTTAAAAAAGGCAAGAAGAAAGATGGTCGCCAGAATCCGATTATGGAGGGCATGGTTGCAAGCTTAAGCGAACAGGACATGGCTGATCTCGATGCCTATTATGCCGGTCTCAAAATTAAGATTACCGGCATCAAAAAGAGTGACGAAGCACTTGCACTCAAGGGAGAAAAGATATATCGCGGGGGGGATCAAAAGATGAATATTCCCGCCTGCATGAGTTGTCATGAGCCTACAGGAGCAGGAATCCCTATACAGTACCCAAGACTTGGCGGCCAGAATGCTGCATACACAGAAAAGCAACTGCATGAATTTAAGGATGGTACGCGCAAATATGACATGATGAACGCTATTGCATTTCTGCTTTCAAACGACCAGATCAAACAGTTGTCACTGTATACACAGGGACTGAAATAAATCGATATAACAGGTTCTTGAAAAGCCACCTAATGAGGCGGCTTTTTTTGTTAAGAAGCGGCCTGGAGATATATTGTAGGAGCGACGCTCCTACAAAATAAATACCTACCCTACTAAATCCAGTTCTCGCTGCCTGAATTTTACTCCCCGTTCTTCTGCCAGGATACGACATACCTCAACATCAACTCCGGCCAGACCATTGATTGCGGTTGCCGTGACATCCGGTATTGATGCGGGAGCCAGTTCGAGAAAATCGAGCATGGCCTGCCAGGAGTTTTTCAGTGCAGGGGCGCAATGATAATTATAGATTTCTTCATTCTGAGCGTTGAGTGAGACCGACAGAGCATCAATGAGTCCTTCCATTTCTGGTAAAACATTGCGTTTGAGGACAAGGTTGGCCAGGCCATCCGTATTAAGTCGCACATGGCCACCCTGTTGTTTGACGTAACGCGCAACCTCAAGCAATGTTTTTAATCGCAGTGTCGGCTCACCATATCCACAGAAAACGACCCAGGAAAAGTCACTGACATTGCCGATTGCCGCAATAATTTCATCCGTTTCAGGGCGATGGTCGAAGCTCAGATCGTATTCATGAACCTGCATGCTTCCCTTCGTTTTGGGGCAGAATTTACAGGCCAGGGTGCAGCGATCAGTAATGCTCAGATAGCGGCGGTCCTCGATGGTGTAGGCTATTGTTTGCTTCATGGATATCTGCTTCATGGATATCTGCCGCTTCAGGCTTCCAGTGATTTGGGTGGTGATGAAAAAATGATGCTCTCAAGGTGGTCGCCAAGCATGATAACAACACCGTCGCTACGGTGAAAATGATCACTGGAATAAGAAAAGCGGAATTTTCGTCTCAGGCAACGCCGTTTATCAGGACAGCGTGTTAGCCCCAGTCCAGACAGGTGAACACTGCCATCCAGCAGTTGAAAGCCCTGATCTCTGCAGGCCCTACTTGAATACATCATCGCCAGTTCACGAACGGTAAGGTTTCTGTACCAGATAAAAATGACCAGTAGCATGAAAGCCAGCCCAAGTATTTCGCTCATTCGTATTGCCGGTTTTCTTTTCTCAAAACTGTATCAGGCATCCATGTCAGGGATGATCATGCTTTCCAGGCGCTGGATACTGTCTTTCAGTTTAAGTTTACGTTTTTTCATACGCCGCAGACGCAATTGGTCTATGTAGGCATTCTGAAGCATCAGATCAATGGCATGGTCAAGGTCACTATGCTCAATTTTCAACTCAATGAGTTCATGGCGAGCTTGCTGGATTTCTTCTTCGTTCAGACTCATGGAATCTCTGCCGTAGTTTCAGGCTACATTTAGTAAATCATACCACAGCTATAACCGATCAATGTTGAATCCAGTGTTGCCAAACAGGAACCATGCCGTCAGGGAGTTGGGCCAGTTTACCAAGCTCGACCCATTTCCCCGGCTCATGAAAATCCGACCCCTGCGATGCGAGCAGGCCATGCTTTCTGGCAAACAGGGCGCTTCGAGTGTTATCGTCAGGTGTATTGCGACCACAAACCACTTCCATGCCTTCTCCGCCAGTATCTTTGAATGCAGTAAGTACACGGTTTAACCAACTTGCCGTCAGTTTATACCGTAGAGGGTGTGCGACGATGGCTATGCCACCCGCGCCAGTTATCCATGAAACGGCATCTTCCATGCTAGACCAGTCAACACGGTAGTACCCGGGTTTACCACGTACCAGGAATCGTTTGAATACATCGGTAAAGTCTTTAGCTGCATCAGTTTCGATCAAGTAGCGTGCAAAATGGGTGCGCGTGATATTGCCTTCTCCTGCAAGGCGCCGGGCATTTTCATAGGTGTTGTGGTAGCCCGCCTTAGTCAGGCGTAAACCTATTTCTATAGCCCGTTCTTCACGCATTGCCTTCAACATTTTGATTCCCTGTTTTAGTGGAGGATACTCAGGGTCAATATTGAGCCCTATTATGTGTAAAAGTTTTCCCTGCCAGGTGGCAGAAAGCTCTATGCCAGGGATCAGCCTGATATTATTTTCTTTTGCACTGCGATATGCCTCATTCAGTCCTGCAGTGGTATCATGATCAGTCAGGGCCAGGATATCGACGTTATTGCCGGCGGCACGAGTGACTACCTCAGCCGGTAGCAAGGTACCATCCGAGGCCGTTGAGTGGCTATGCAGGTCAGCAATAATATTGGTTGGTGTCATGTCATTAGTAGGCAGGAAAGAATTGCAGCTAGCCCGGATATTTCATGAATTCACACGATGATCACGCAGTATATTGATTTCACAGTGGCTTTTCTGATTGAGCGCCGTACTCGTGCGTACGGTCGATTGAAGAAAATTCGCTGTGGAATCAATAGACAAGTGAGGGCGCGTGTTGTCATGAAACATCCGGGTTAGTATAAGGTAAGTTTACTGAATAAATGATACGTCATTCTGTGTTGTTTCAATATCTGACAAATTTTTTTAAATGACTGATTTACAATTAAAAAGTATTTCAGTAGCTGGAGTTACCAGCTGTCACCTGAGATGTTCATCTCGTGCAAGGCGTATGCGTATCGAACTCAGGCCTGATCGCTCTTTACTGATAGTCATTCCCAGCGGGACGCGAGAAGATCAGTGGCTGGCTTTTGTGCTCAGCAAAAGGCAATGGATAGAACAAAATCTAAAAAAGTCAGCACTACAGCAGTTCGGGCGACAGTCTTGCGTGGTTGGGTTCCCATCTACAATCGACCTGCTTTGCAAACAGCTGCAGTATTATATAAGCCGTCATACTGGGACTCGGAACAGAGCTGCGGTAGTTGCTAAAACGCTAAACCTGGTTTGCAAAAACCCATCGGAAAAACAGCTTTTTCATAACCTGCGGCGCTGGTTGATGACACAGGCACGTGAAGAATTTTCAGCGCGGCTAGATGGAATATCTAAAGCAACTGGACTTGAATGGAACAGGCTTTCAATACGTGGTCAGAAAACACGGTGGGGATCCTGCTCAGCACAGGGAAATCTCAGTCTTAATTTCAAAATGCTTTTTTTACCCTCGGATCTGGTTGATCATGTGCTATTGCATGAGTTGATCCATACTCGGGAAATGAATCATTCCCATCGTTTCTGGGCACTGATGAAGAAATTTGATCCGAAATGTGACCAACATCGTTCTGAACTGAGAAAAGCAGGCCAGCTGCTGCCGGGCTGGACAGTAAGATTGTGAGATTCTGAAAGTTGAAAGGTCTCAAGATGAAAGACGAAAGATGAAGGATGAAAGATGAAAGAAAGCCCTGTTACAATTTTGATAATCTTTAATCTTTAATCTTTAATCCTGAATCTGTTTGAAATATGATCAATACCGAAAACCTAAAACAGTATCTGCGCGAATTTGCAGATGCCCGCGACTGGGAAAAGTATCATTCTCCTAAGAACCTGGTGATGGCCATGAGTGTGGAAATGGCTGAATTGATGGAGCATTTTGAATGGATGACTGAGCAGCAAAGTCTAAATCTCGATGCAAAAACTAGAGATGAGGTGGGGCTGGAAATGGCCGATGTTATGATCTACCTGGTGCGCATGGCCGATCGTTGCAGCATTGACCTGGATAAGGCGGTACAGTGTAAGCTATTGATTAATGCAGAAAAATATCCATCGATTGAAGTCGGGCGAGATTTCAAAGAGGAAAGATGAGCTTCAGAAAGACTGGTGATGAAATAATAGAGCATTGATTTGTTTTCATTTAAATAGGAATATACAAAGTTACTCCGTTGAATGGATTTCAGACACTGTGACGGTAATCTTCTTAAGAGGTTATTAACTTGTCATCTATACATCTACAGTTTCAAAAAGGCCGATTTTTATTGCTGATTTTCGGCATATTCCTTGTCCTTCTTGCTCCCATCGCAAATGCAATTACAAAACATCTATCCATGGTAGGTGAGAATGGCCAGCCTCTAAAAACCACGCTAATCACCATTACTTCGCCTGATGGTACATCAACGAAAAGGGTGACAGATGATAAAGGTATTCTGGAGTATGATTTCAAAAAAGGTGGAGTCTATACGTTGTCTGACCCGTCAGGATACACCATAAAAACAGTATCTGTAGCCGGTTCTGGATTGAGTAAGCCGGTAATGATAGGCATTGCCGTGGGAGCCGCAGCAGTAGTGCTGCTTGCTGCTGGCAGCTCGAGTGGAGGTGGCGACGGTGGAAGTGGAAGCGGTGGAAGCGGAGATGGAAGTGGAAGTGGAAGTGGAAGTGGAAGTGGAGGTGGAAGTGGGGGTGGAAATGAAGGCTCGTTAGGTGGCACTTATAATGTCACTGCTACAGTGGCGAATAACCCTGGCAACCTGCCTGTACTAATAAGTACTCTGGTATTACAGCTGGAGATTATCGGAACTGCACTTACAATCATTCAGACTTCCAATAATACCAATTTTCCTGCACAGCTTTCCGGTACTATTGTAGGCGGGTCATTTACGGCCAGCTCTAATGGTTCTTATGGCGGCACCTCGACACTCTTTCAGCTGGCCGGGTCGATTTCTATTTCGCAAAATTTAAGTTTTTTGATCAATATTGGTTCTGACGGAACCCTGGAAGGTGGACAAACGCTCACCTACAATGCTACTGGTACTAAATAGTAATTAGTGTTCGTCCATCTTGCAGCAAGTTCAGGACATAGGGGAAAAACTGTTTCAACCTGAAAAAGTTCTCGCAAAACCGCAAAAATTGCCTGGAAAATAGATTTTCATTTGCGCTATCTGTGGTTTCTTTTAATGAACATTTTATTTAATAAATACAATATTTTTTCACTATCTGGAAGTCTTGCTCAATGCCTTTTTGCGCTCCTTCTTGCTTTGTCAGTTAAGCCGGTATATGCAGGAATGGACTTGCAAGATGCGATCAGGACTGCCTTCAAAGGTAACTATGGATATCTGCAGGTACTGGATAAGGTTAAAAAGTCTGATATGTCACTGGATATCGCGCGTTCTGTTTTTCGTACTCATTTCAATGCCTCTCTCCGTTCAGATGCCGTTGTAGGCGCCGAGATTGGTCAGCAATACAGGATGTCACTCAGTCGCAAACTGACTGACGGTTCACGGGTCGAGGCCGGAGTGTATGCCTCACAGTTTGATACTAGCGCACTAAGTGAATTTAGAGTGCAGTACACCCGCCCCCTGTTTTCTGATCCGGAACGCAGTGGTGTGCTTGCTCTAAATAAAGCAGAGAGTGACAAAAAACATAGTCTGCGTGTTAGTGAAGTTGGTGCAGAAGAACTGACAGCCAGAGTCATACAGGCATGGTATCGTGCCTACCAGTCAGAACAGGGGATAGCCGTGCAACAGACAGCATTGGAAACGGCAGACAGGCTGGTTGCCGCAGTCAAAGCCAAATATGCAAATGACCTGGCCTCCGGTTTTGATGTTGAACAGGCAGAGTTAAATAGCGCCCATTCCAGGCAAACAGTGAAAGACTCTGAGGCCTTACTGCAAAATGACCTGGACAAACTCAAGATACTGCTAGGCCTGGATCCTGAAAATGAAGTGGATTTTAATTTTTCCTTGCTGGTAGACCAGCGAGTATCGACTAAGCCAGAGGAAATTGAGGCATTACAGCAAATGGCACTGAACCATCGGCTGGAAATTATCGCAATGAAGGAACGTCGCGATTTCGCATTGAAGCGAATGAACATCATCAACAAACGGGTAGGTCCCCCGGTTGATTTAAGCATCCACTATGCCCTGGTCGGACAGGGTGGATCACTGAGCGATTCCTTTGAAGTGGATGACCAGCGCATTGGTCTGGGTTTGAATGTGTCGACAGATTTTGCCCTGGCTACAGAAAAAAACAAGGCAAGACTTGCAGTGCTTGAATATGAGCAGACAGTGAGAAGTTACAGGCATCTCACTGATACTGTTAAAACAGAAATCCGCAGCGCCGTTCGGCAGATGAGCCGTTACGAAGAGAAGTCGATATTGGCACAAAGGACGGTAGTACTGGGAGAAAAACGGTTTGTGCTGGCAAAAAAGAGATATGATGACGGCCAGATCGATGTAATCGAACTACTGGAAAGCCAGCGTGATCTTGCCCAGCTAAAGCAATCCAGCCTGACGGCAATCATTGATTTACAGCTAGCACGGCTTAATCTTGACCTGATAAGTGGTCAATTGAGAGATAAATGGCAATTACCGCAAGCAAATCAAATGTAGTTAAAGGGGGTATCGCCCTGCTCGTGGTTTACGCAGGTTTTTCCTTTCTGGGCTCAGGTAAAGAAGATATCGAGGATGCTGTGTTCCAGGAACCTGTTGTTGCCAGAGCAGATCAGGGTTCATTTGATATTTCCATCATCGAGTCAGGCATTCTCAATGCACGACGTTCAGTCACACTTGCTTCAGATCTCCCCAGTAACAGAGCGAAGATCATTTTTCTCAGGCAGGAGGGTGCTACCGTTAAACCCGGTGAGGTGATCGTCAAGTTTGACCCGGCCCCTTTTGCCGAAGATATTGAAAAGCTGTCAGCAGAGATAAGCGATGCCAGTGCAGCACTGGCACAGGCTGAGGAAGAGCTTCAGCTGACCATCCAGCAGGGCAGGGCCAGTACAGAAAGTATGCTGCACAATGTCGAAGTGGCTCAACTCAAACACAAAAACCTGACACAGGCCGAGCTACCGCTGCGCCTGACAAAATCAAAAAATGATTTGCAGGCAGCTAAACAAAATTACAGGCTGGCAAAGAAAAAAGCCAAATCAATGAAAGAACTGCTTGAGCAAGGTTTTACTAAACGCCGTGAATACGAACAGGCAAAGGCGGCTATAAGTGAGTCAGCTGCCGAACTTGGTCTGGCAAAACAGCAGGAAAAACTGCTGCGTGAAATGATAGCACCGGGTGAGATACGACAATCAGAACTCAGGTTGGTAGAACTTAAGCGTAAAGTTGCTGAGCAAAAGAAGGTTAATCAGCATAAATTAGCCCTGAAAAACACGGCAATGATACGCCTGGATCATCGTTACGATCTACTGAAAAAGTCACAACTGTCAGCAAAAGCGTTGCTGGATAAAACAATTATAAAAGCACCTGTGCCAGGATTTGTCGTATACAAAACTGTCTCTGTACAGGGTGAAATGCGCAAGGTCCAGGTCGGAGATTCCGTCTGGCAGCATAATGGCTTTATCGTTCTGCCGGATATGTCTGAAATTATTACCGACCTGAAGGTTCGTGAAACAGATATTGCCCAGCTGGAAGTCGGACAGACAGCGTCAATTCGCCCGCAGGCCTACCCCAACCTGTTATTGACCGGACGTGTGGAAACCATCGGTACACTGGCATCAGGCAAGGACGAAGAAATGCCAAGGTTTCTTGTACGTGTCGCTATCAATGATGTTGATTCAAGGCTAAGACCGGGTATGACAGCACGTACTCGTATACAGACAGCGAAGCTTGAGGATGTGGTGCGTGTACCGGTTGAAGCGGTATTTTATTCCGGGGATCAGGCCGTGAGTTTCCTGTGGAAAATGAACAAGGCCGAGGCTATCGCTATTGAGATTGGCCCCAGTGACGGCCAGTTCGTTGTCGTGACTAAAGGATTGTCGGGCGGCGAGAAATTATTATTACACGATCCCCGTAAAGTGTTAGGCGGTGAGCCTGCCTCATGATACAGGTGCAGGTACTGGATAAAAGCTACACTCTGCCCGGGCAGAGTATACCCGTCCTGAAAAGGCTTTCACTTGAGGTCAATGAGGGGGAGTTTGTCGCCATCATGGGCCCGTCCGGTACTGGCAAATCTACCTTATTGAATGTCCTTGGCTGTCTTGATGTTGCGGATGCAGGCAGTTATGTGCTGGATCAGGAAGTCATCTCGACCATGGATGACTACGCGCTGGCTGACATAAGGAACCGCAAAATCGGGATTATTTTTCAGTCAACGAGCTTCGTCGATTACCTTGATCTGCCTGATAATGTAGCTATGCCGGGTTTCTATTGTGGCCAGTCACGCGAACACAGCCGACGACGCGCGATTGAATTACTGCAGCAGGTTGGACTGGGACACAGACTGAAGCATCGGCCCGGTCAGTTGTCCGGTGGCGAATGTCAGCGTGTCGCCATCGCCCGTGCCCTGTTTAATCACCCCCGTTTATTGCTGGCAGATGAACCAACAGGCAATCTGGACAGTAAAAATTCTACTGAAATTGTCAGGCTGCTGAAGCGGCTGAATACACTGGGTTTGACTATCGTTTTGATCACACACGATAGCGAGGTCGCGAGTGCCGCCGACAGGATCTATCGCATGCAGGATGGGGAGCTGACTAGCGATTTCGATGATTAGTACAGATATTTTAAGGTACATACTGCCAGCCATTTATATGTGGCGGATCAAGCGCCTGCAGGCACTGCTGAGCATTGTCAGCATTGCCATTGGTGTGGCAGGTTTTGTTGTTGTCGTCGCCATGGGCCAGGGGGCGCGTGAGGAATTCTCTCGTGCTGTCGGCGTACTCGGTACCGGTACTGTGATTATCAACAGCACGGCAGCAGATGACAGTCCACAGCTGAACTCGGAAATGATATTCAATCTGAAAAGGCTGATGGGCCACGAGTTGTCGGCAATGGCGCCCGTTCTTCATGAATACAGGACTGCCTATCTGAATCGGAAACAGCAGCGGGTGCGTCTGGTGGGTACCGGCACGTCCTACCGTGAGGTGTTTTCACTCAGCATGGCCAGTGGCCGTTTTCTTGCTCCTTATGATTTGCATCGTCGGCAACGGGTAGCCGTGCTTGGTCATGATATTGCACTGGATCTTTTTTCCAGTACACAGGTAACAGGCAGGATGCTCCGTCTTGGCCACGAATGGTTCACTGTCATCGGTGTGCTGGCTAACAGTAAGTTTCCAATGATGAAATTATCCAGTTTTCAAACGCCGGATACCTCACGTGCCATATATGTTCCTATGACTGTGATGTCATCCGGGGCCGTCGATGACCAGGTATTCAGCCAATTACTGCTGAGGTTTGCTGATGACCAGCGGATACCCGCGGCGACACCTTTGCTGCACAGAATATTTGGCGCCAGCCGCTTCAAACAGCAGAAGCTGGAACTGATCATTCCCTATGAACTGCTGATAAAAAAGAAGCAGTTTCAGAACCTGCTGGAACTCTTCCTGCTCGGCATATCCACAATTATTCTTGCTGTAGGCGTGACCGGTGTACTGAATGTAATGCTGGTAAGTGTCAACACACGGCGTAGCGAGATTGGTTTACGCCGTGCAGTCGGGGCGACAAGAAATGACATACTGCAGCAGTTTATGGTTGAAGGTGTGTTACTGGCAGTCATTGGTGGGAGTATCGGACTATTTGTTGGCTGGGGACTGGGGAGTGTCGTTACCAGCTGGTTTGAGCTGCCGGTAGTATTTGATATACAGACTATCCTTATTGGGTTTTCCGTGGCATTGCTTGCCGGTGTCCTGTCAGCGATTTATCCTGCGATCAAGGCGGCAGGCCTGCATCCGGTAGAGGCATTAAGGTCCTGAAACGAAGATGAAAGGAAAATTATAAAATGCCGATCCTTTTAATATGAGGGCAAGTATTTTACCCTTACTGCTGATTATCGGCTGGGCTACCCCGATGCAATCACAATCCGGTTTAGTCCAAAATGGTGTGTTCGAAATCGTCAATCAGGGTTTTAGCCATCATGAATTAATTGACTCCGTCCAGGTGCTGATCGATCCAGAAGGGCAATTGTCATTCAACGATATCCAGTCCCCCCCTTATCGGGATCAGTTCAGGTCCCTTGCCAAAACCGGCAACTCATTCGGGATAAATAAAAATAATTATTGGTTTCGGGTGAATATTCAGTTTACCGATAGTGCTAAGGGCATCTATTACCTTGAGGTGGGTTCACCATTGTTGAACGAGATCACGGCTTACCTCCCCAATGGTGACGGTACGTGGCAAACGAATACTGCTGGTGACACTATCCCGTATTCGGCACGGATAATCGACCATCAACACATTGCCTATCCGCTCCACGTCACCACTACCGCACCACAGCAGATATATTTCAATGTAACAGGCGGTGGGGCAAAAACAGTGCCGTTTTATTTATGGAACAGCACTGAGTTTAATCGGCATGAAAACAGGGAGCATATGTTTACTGGTATCACAACCGGAGCATTGTTTGCTCTGGTTCTCTACAATGCTTTTCTCTTTGTGTCGCTCAAGGATACCACCTACCTGTGGTATGTCGGCTATCTTACTTTTATTGCACTCTTCTTGCTGAATTATTCAGGAATGGCATACAGGTATCTATGGCCAAGTCTGTATGGGTGGGCTAACCTCGCAGGGCTAGTATTTCTATTTTTGGCCATGGGGTTCGGCTTATTGTTTGCCAGAAATATATTGAACATACATCAGCTGTCCTCACGTTTTTCGGTCGTGTTAATCCTATCGGCCGCAGTGAGTTTCCTGCTCGCATTTCTAACACAAGTTATTGACACAACCCTCCTTTCAACCATTGCCATCGCCATGGCACTCTACGTCATTGCTATATCTTTACATGCTATTGTATTTTCAATTAAATCAGGGTATACGCCAGCTTTATATGTCCTCTTTGCATTTGTTAGCCTGATTCCAGGAGTAATTATTTCGTTACTCAGGAATATTGGTATGATGGACTCAAGTTTTTTGTCCGAACATATGATCTCTGTCGGTTTTATATCGGATGCAATTTTATTATCCTTAGCACTCGCATACAGAATTCGCTATACCAATAAAAAGATGGACATGCTTAAGGAGGATGTGGTCAAACAAAAGGAGGGATTTTCCCATAAACTGGTAAATGCTCAGGACAATGAGCGAAAATATATCGCTAGTGAATTGCATGATGGTTTAGGGCAAAACCTGATAGTCATCAAGAATAAGATCAGTCGATATTTTAAAAGTAGTGATAAAGCTAATGGAGATATTGGCCAGGCCCTGGATCAACTCATCCAGGACACCATAGATTTAGTGCGAGGCCTGTCATCTCAATTGTACCCACACCAACTAGAACGGATAGGCCTTAAATCAGCGTTAGATAATGTGATTGAATCAAGCTTTTATGATTCTAATATTGAAGTTGATTATCAGATTGATGAGCTGGGAGAAAATATTGATTCCCATACACAACTACACCTGTATCGCATTTGCCAGGAGGGAATAAAAAATATCCTGACTCATGCCAGCGCCAGCCTGGCATCTATAAGATTAGATAAAATCGAGGATAAGGTAAGGTTGAAAATTATGGATAATGGCCAGGGCGTTGCATCATCATGGTTAAATCAGGAGGATTTCAGCGCTTCATTTGGTCTAAATAGTATTAAAGAACGAGTACAACTACTTAGGGGAAATACAGTATATAGTACTAGTGAAGAGGGTGGATTCACGATTTTGGTAGAGATACCATTACGGCGTGATGCTTAAGGAGAAAGTAACCATAGTGCTGGCAGATGACCATCCTATCTTTAGGCGTGGACTGGTTGATACGTTGGAAGACGCTGAAGCCTATCATGTAGTGGGCGAAGCGGGTGACGGGAATGAGGCAATTGCTCTAATTACCCGTCTTAAGCCCCACATCGCTATTCTTGATATTTCTATGCCGCAACGTGATGGTCTGGATGTGCTGGTTAAGGCGCAGCACTGGGCCAGTCCGCCGATTTTTGTCATACTGACATTGTATGATGATGAATCTTATCTCAAAAAGGCACTTGAGTACGGCGCTAAAGGTTATCTGTTAAAAGATAATGCGGAAACCGAGTTGATAACTTGCCTTGATATGGTGTCAATCGGTAAAACTTACCTTTCTCCCGGGGTCGCCTGGCGACTGGTGGAGGGAACCGAGCAGTCACATGATTCACTTGAACAGCTGTCGACGGCAGAACGCAGGATTTTTACCCTGGTGTCTGAATTTAAAACCAATGCAGAAATCGCAGAATTATTGTCAGTGAGTATTCGTACGGTTCAGAACCATCGTTCAAACATATGTAAAAAATTCGGTTTAAGTGGTGCCCATGCACTGACACAGTTCGCAGCCCGCTTTTCGGACTCTACAGGCGCAAATTAATTCTACTTGAGCCACCGCCAGCAGCTTTGTTTTTTGCTAAATCAGTGAGCTGATTGTTTAATAATTCTCATTTGCTATTCGCTTCGAGAAGGCCTCTTCATTACTTTCTACTACTCATCGTATAAATAGGTAGTTCTACTTATGTGCGTTTAAGTAGTAGCCCTTATATTCACCGTTCCCCCTTTGCATGATACTTAATCCGCGGATGTCGGTTGCTAAGTAAATATTAGGTGAGTTTAAAAAAGTTAAATAAAAGGGAGAAACATCATGTATACACACACTATTCTGAAAAAGATTTCACACTGCCTGCTGATTTCTTGTTTTTTTGTTGCAGCATCCTTAAGCGGAGCCGCGTTCGCGGAAGTGAAAATTGACCATAAGCCGGTAAAGGATTCTACATCGGGCAAGAGAATTGATTTGTCTGCAAAGTTTAAAGACAAGTCGGCAGGAATCAGCAAGGCATTTGCCTATTTTAATTCTGACCTTGATACGCTCTGGCATTCAGTGCCTATGTCGGGCGATGGAAATAAATACAGCGGCCAACTGCCTGCACCTGATATTTATACCAGTTTTATCAATTACCGCTTTCTGGTCGTCAATGAAAAAGACCAGATACAGGCAGGTGAAGTTTACACGATCGCGATAAAAAAGGATGAGAAGGCACTGGCACGGCTGCAGAGAAAACCACCGACAGATGTCAAGATTGACGTGTCTGAGATTCAAGATGCGAAAGACATGGCGGATAAGATAAAACGGGAAAGGATAAGCTCGAAAGATCAGAAAAAGGAGGCGAACCAAAGTACACGTCCGAATCCGGGATCCCGAGTAAAGGTTTTGTCTGAATATAAGCCGAGCATAGATTCACTGAAAGGATTCAGGGACTATGTGAATTTGTACTATACCCCAAAGGCATATGGCGCGACTGCAGGTATTATTGATCCGTCAGCGACGGTTTCTGGTGCCGGTGCAGGAACTTATACAGGAGCCGCAGCTGCTGGTGGCGGGGGTGTGAGTACCGGTGTGCTGCTGGGCGGGTTGGCCGTTGCCGGTGGTGCTGCCGTTGCCGCAGGAGCTTCTGGTGGCGATAGCGGGGGTAGTAGCGGAGGTGGCCCCACTGGTTCAGTCTGTAGTACCGCAAATGCCTCAGGCAGAGACGCGCCACAAACAATTACAGTAGATCTAGGGAAGACTTCGGGGACCTTTGGGTTTTCATGGAATATGGTTAGCATAAAGGACCGAATGGTTTTGACCACATCCACATTAACGCCTCTATTTGATACTGGCTGTGTCAGCGGCAGTGGTTCGGTAAGTATTCCCTTCACTGATTCTTCAGGAAAAATACGGGTAACCGTCCAACCAAATTGCGCGGGTGGTAGCGGTACCGCATGGAGTTTCAAGGTACGGTGTCCTTAAAACACCAATTTCGGATATACCAGGGATTTCTTCATGTGCGAGTATCTTAAACTACGACGATTAAACCTGGTCAAGGACGACCAGGTGTGGAGCAAGTTTCACAATCATTGTGCCAAAACAGGCAATTAAAATGCCCACTACCCCATACAAAGAAACCTTTCCTGAGCAGGTCTCTGCTGTGCGGGGGAATTTTGCGTATATGAAAGCATTCTTCACCAGAATAGCCGTGGCATTATTTATTGCAGCAGTTGTTTCACCCTCCTATGCGGCGGACTGCGATCCGGACTTTGATTCTGATTGTGAGCATAACGTTTCAAGCCAGGCCAGCCGTATTGCAAGCTACCCCAGTTATCATGGACCGAAACAGGTGGTAGCGGTGCTGCCGTTTGCAAACAGAGTTAAAAATGTCTATGGCTCGTGGCAACTTGGTGAAGGCCTGGCAGAGATTCTGGTCACTGAGCTGGTTAAATCCGGTCGTTTTTTAGTTGTGGAGCGGGAATCTATTCGAGGCATCATTTCGGAGCAGGAATTAGGCCTGTCTGGATTGGTCAGAAAAGAGACGGCAGTAAAAACCGGCCAGATGTCAGGTGCTCAATTCTATATCAAGGGTGCGATAACCGAATTTAACGATCAGGCAGGTGGTGGTGGGATAACGTTGGGGTTCAAGGGTGGTGAAGTTGGTGGCAAGACGCGCACCGCCTACGTCGGCATTGATGTACGCATAGTCGATAATACCACCGGCCAGATTTATGCCTCATACAATGCCTCTGCCAAAGCGCGTAGCACGGGTGCCTCGCTGTCAACCAACCTGACTAATTTTGGCGATCTCTATAAGCTTGGGGCCTCCGGATTTAATAGCACCGCATTGGGGGTAGCTACACGTAAGGCAGTTCAGAAGATCATGGGCTTCATTCTGGCCGAGAGCAAGAACATCCCCTGGCAGGGTTCAATTATCAAGGCCGGGTCGAAAGTCTATCTTAACCGCGGCGACAGTGCCGGGGTAAAAAATGGTGACAGACTGGCTGTCTATTCAAAAGGCGAGGCGCTGATTGACCCGGAAACCGGGTTTAACCTGGGTTCAGACGAACGCCTAATCTGCTCAGTTTTCATAGTGCAATCCCGACCCAAATTTTCCATTGCCAGGATGACGCCAGACTGCCAGGGCCAGGGTATTAAGCGTGGCGACATTGTGCGTTATCAGTAATAGGCTGAGTGAAGGGTGATAATGAAAAGTATTTCTAAGGTGTTGGTTGTTTTGGCATCTCTGACTGTTCTTATGACAGGTGCAGTAGCACAGGCAGGTGAGCAGACAAAGGAGATCAGTGAGGTGCCGGTCACCGCAACGCCCAGTGCGGAACAGTTGCGGCAGGCGATGTTGCTGGGCATGCAGTACCAGGCGATGATGTATCCGCCGGATCGGAGTTACCAGGGTTACCCGATCCCCTGGGCCTATACCTATCGCCCAGGGGTAGTCATCCCGTCACCTTCACAATATGCGAACTGTTATCCGACTGGCCCATACAGCAGCTATTGCAGGCAGACATACCCGGCCTATCGCAATTATCCGGCTTATCCCCCCACCTATCCCTGGCCGGTCAACAAATATGCCTATCCGCCATTTCCGTCAGACCGTCCGGACTACAACACACATAAGCAACACCGGAGACATTAGATGAGAATTTCCAATGCAAGACATAAATTAACCAGCAGAGCCATCTTTACCCTGCTGATTCTTGCATTGTCGAGCCTGGGGAATCCTTTGCTCGCACAAGTAAACACCCTTGGTAAACCAAAAATCATGATAATCATGCAGGAAAAGGTGATGGGTGTTTTTGGTACGACTGGCTGGGAGTCACCCGGACAGGTGGAAATCACCCTGGCTGAAAAATTTCGCGCACTGGGATACCCCGTGATGGACCCGAACACGGTACGTCGTAATGTGAAACAGTCTGTCGCCTTGCGTATGCTGGAGGGTGACAACGCCAGTGCAGCAGCAGAAGCCAACAAGATGGGCGCACAAATAACCATTATCGGTACTGCAATTAGTAAACCCGGAGGAGCAAAGCTATACGGCACACAAATGCAATCGATACAGGCCACCATCACCGCACGTGTAGTGCAAAATGATGACGCCCGGATAATCGCCAGTGGAACCGCGACGGCCTCAAAAGTCCATATCGATGAAGTTCAGGGTGGTGTGCTGGCACTGGAAGAGGCAGCAACAGAGCTTGCAGAAAAGTTAATTCCAATGATTAATGCGAAGGTAGATAAAACACAGTATGGGGAAGGGAATCTTCTGACGCTTAATATCAGTAATCTGCAACATTATCCTCACCTTGATTTAATTTTATATTTTTTTGAAACATCGGTGGACGGCGTATCACAGGTGTATATGCGTGACTATAAGAACAGTGTGGCGGATATAGGATTGATGTATTCAGGTCAGTCAACAGAACTGGCAAGAAAAATCTCTGAAGCGACATTTCCGGGTTTTAGTCTACTGGCTACAAACGTTACTGCTAACCGGATGGATCTGGTGGTGGTACTAAAATAGCGATGAACAGGATGAGAAAATCCCGACAACTTTTCAAGATGATAAGAGGCAGTTTGTTTCTTTCAGTGATGTACGGTTTGTCACTTATCTATGGAATTTCAAATGCCTCAATTTTATCTGATGTTGAATCACGCCCACTTATCTCACCCGGTTTTTATGACATGTATCCTGGAAAAGTTGATGTCGGTGGAGTTGCAAGCATCACACTGCCATCACGGGCGTTATTGTTGGAACAAAATGATATCAGCATCAGAGGTATTGGTTCACCAATCGCTATAAAACGAGTTTACCGGTCTGACAGAAAGAACAACGGTCCGTTCAGTGATGGCTGGGCGATTGCCGGACTGCCTTCATTATTGCCCGGTGAGGATAATATCGTTTTGATTACCGCCTACGGGATTTTAGTGTTTGCTAAAAATAAGGCGGGGGAATTTAGTGGGGATAATGGGCTGACCATTCAGCGCGAGAGCACAGGGTATCTTTTACAGGCTGTGGATCGAAGCCAGATCAGGTTTTCTAAAACAGGTCAGATCACTAGCAAGCAGGATGCAAATAAAAACCGCATAAGCTTTAGCTACGATAATGACCGATTGGTTGAAATTGTAGACAATGGTTCTTCGCGGTATCTTCGGATCAGCTACAACAAAGCAGGAAAGATATCCGATATTCAGGATAATTCAGGCCGAAGAATCAACTACAAATATAATAATAACGGCCTGCTTAACGAAGTGATTTTACCGGGCCTTGAGAAAATATCATATCGCTATGAGGCAGGAAAACTGACTGTAGTGTCGCATCGTGGTCGCTCAGAGCTAAATATTCGTTACGATGAACCTGATATTGGTGTTATCCGACGGGTAGATTATGGGAATGAACAATGGTTGGAGTTCAAAACCCTCGCCAACAGGAACGGGTTATCTGTAGAAATTAAGGACAGCCGGAATAATCTGTTTCAGCAATCTTTTTCTGAAGAGAAAGATGGTATCAAAGTGGTGTCTAGCGGTCAGAATGGGTGGCGGGCTGAGTATCTTTTTACAACAGGTTTTAAATTAAGAGAGGCGCGCTTAGCAGATGGATATTCGTTGTCAAAGCAGTACGATAAGCTTGGTAGATTAACTTCTGTGCAGGACAACCGCGGTAGAAATATCGTTCTGGGCTATAAGGGAAAGTCACTTGCCCCGGTTTCTGTCAAAGATCGGCAAGCTGGGGATCTCAACATACAATATGATGAGAACAGCAATATCCAGTCGATCAAAAAGAATAACAGGCACATATCCTACCAGTATTCTAAGGCGGGGAAAATACTTTCCGTCTCTGTGAATAAGAAAAAGCTGGCATCATACCGTTACGATAAATCAGGTAACAAAATCGAAGATAAGCGCGAGAACTACCTACCAATACGTACAGCCTATGACAGCCTTGGACGGTTAGAATCAGAGAGGAGCGATTACAGACATGAGCGCCTTTTTCGGTACGATAGATCAGACCGAATATCAAGAATAAGTAGCGGCAAAGAAGGCTGGATAAGTTTTGATTTCTCCTCTGATGCATTGCTTAAGTCAATCGTTAGTGCCAGGGGCAATAAAATATCCTATCAATACGACAACTATGAGCGCCCCGTTTCGACCATTCTGCCAGATGGCACCCGATATAAAAGGCAGTACAGTTATGATGGTGCCAGGCAAATAGTTGACACCTTATTTCCCGATGGTAAGAAGACGAAATTAACACGTGATCAGCTGTATCGCCCACTAGAATTTATTGACTCTATGGGTAACCGCTATCAATATGAATGGACCCGCGGAGGACAGCCGAAAAAAATTGTCTTTTCAGATAAATCTTATGTTGTAAATAGCTACGATAAAACTGGAAGACTAGTTAAATCACGGTATTCTGATGGTACGGAAGAAACGTACCGCTATAAGGGGACCCGGTTGTCTCAAATGACAACGGCAGATTTTAAGCTGGGCTACCATTACCAACAGGGAAACATTAACCCTGTCGGGTATACGGATAATAAAACCGGTATCAAGATAGCGGTGGAATACTCAGAGAACAATAAATTAAAGTCAATTAACATACCGAAAGTTGGAAAAATACAGTACCAGTATAACCGTCATGGACAGATGGAATCTGTCACGGATACGCGTGGCAGGAAATTTGTATACCTCTACAATAAAGGCGGACAAGTATCTCAGATTATATACCCGAACAAGGTAAAGCAGGCGGTTTCAGTTAATAAGGCGACAGGTAATATCGATTCGATTGAGGTATCCAGTCAATCATCCGTGTTACTCAAACGCAAGTATTCTTATCAGGGAAATCAATTTATTGCCGGTTATGAAGATGAGAATGACAGTAGCGTTAAGTATAAGTATAGTGCCAATGATGAGCTGATTGAGGCGACGTACCGCGCGGCAAAAGACAAAGAAAATATACGATACCAGTATGATCCCAATGGCAATTTATCGGAAGAAGAAAGCAATGGACGCGTGACGCGCTATCAGTATAACGGCATTGGTAATCTGTCCAGTAAAGATGATAAAAAATTTCGATATGATCAGCGTGGAAACCTGATAGAAATTGATAGCCTGGGTCAGAAAACAATCTTTCGCTACTCTATTGCAAATAAACTGACAGAGGTGGTTCTGCCCGATGGCGAGAAAAAGGAATATCGTTATGATCCCTTAGGGCGTCTTGTCTACATAAAGCACAGGGATAAGATCACACGCATTCTATGGAATGGCGACCATCGCTTACTGGAAGTGGATGGTGAAGGTAAGATCAATAAAATTTTTATCTACGGGCAGGGCGTTGACCGCCTGCTGGCTATTATTGAGAATGGCAGTGCGCAATATTTCCATCAAGACATAAACAGTAGCACCATTCTGGTGACAGATGAGAAAGGAAGCACGCTATCACGACCTCAATATGGCCCGTATGGCGAGATACGTAATAAGCAATTCGCGGCGGAAAATTACTGGTTCTCCGGGCGACCCTATGACCCTGTTCTCAATGCGTATTATTTACGCGCACGCTATTACTTTCCTGATCTGAAGCGATTTGGTAGTCGTGACACCGTCTCCGGTGATATGACTGTGCCAAGAATGATGAATCCTTATTTGTATGCATTAAATAATCCGGTCAATGCCAGTGATCCGGGAGGAACTATATTTCTGGAACTCGCAGCAACTGGAGTTATTGCGGTGCTTACTGGCGGGGTAATCGTATACAAAGTCGCTCAGGCAATAGGTGGTGGTGCAGGTTTTTCGAGTGTACGAGATCGAGGAGTAGACAATTATCAGGCAGCAGATGTTAAAGGTAGCACTGAACGACTCGGCCGTGCCGTCCGTGAGATCCAGTCACATGTTAATAATCTTGGTGGTACCAGCACGTTGTTTGACACAGGGCTGGCACCCAAAAATAAGGCGCTTGGTTTTGCTCTTACTGCGGCCGCGAGATTGGGTGTATCACCCATACCCGTGTCAAATACACCAGCGGATTTAGTGCTTAACTCGAATATTGTTGATGTGGCATCGCGGCCTGATCTCAGCGGTAGCCAGCAACTTGCGCAGAGTGCAGCGCATTTGTTAAATGAAGGAACAAATCAATTGTCCACAGGACTGTTCGTCGGGCTAATGAATACTGGGGTGCTGCGGTCTTTGCCTGGCATGGCTAAAGATACCCTGAAAGGTGCGGGTAGCTTTATTGCACGTACTGGCACTTACATAGGAACCTCCCTGAGTTCAGTTGTACGCCAGGCAGCACAGGCGGCGACTACGCCCGGAGCAAGGCAAGCGGCGCAAACAGCAGCAGCAACAGCAGCAGGCACAGCATTGAGTGGTGCCGGATCCTCTGCAAACGCGCAGGCAAATGAAGCTGCTGCCATTACGAAGGCAGCGGTCGATCGCTTTCGGGGTGAGGTGATCGCGCTGAAAAATCGCTGTACTGCACTGGACACACTACGCGCCGAGCGACGCACGAAACTTGAAGATGCGAAACGTCTGGCGAGTGAAATCAAAGCGGCGGTTTCAGATAGAAACAATGCTTCTGGCAGGTTTCTCCAATGTACCGGACTTAAACAGTATGCCGATAGATTAGTGGCCAGAGTGGCTGCCATTGCCCCAAAGGCTGCACAGGGAAACCAGGGGGCACGCTCACTTCTACAGCGTTGCAACAAGGAAAGCGACCTGGATAATGCTGCTAAGCTGCAGCGTTTAAGTGGATCATTAGCGAAAGAGGCAGCATCTGCCTACCAGCGACTTTCTGCTGTTTTAACCGGTCAACTGGCGCAAGAGCAGGACAAGGCGCGTGCAGATTTAGCTAAAATAGAAGCTGTTAAAGCCAAGTTGAATCTGGCAAAAGTTAAGTCGGTAACAGTGCGGAATTATCAGGATTCAGCCAGGGCCATTGCTGCCAGAGTAGGTGAGTTGAAGAGCAGTTGCAGTAATACCTATTCTTATCTGTCACAGGAGATCCGGAAAAGAGCAGGAATTACGGGTGATGCCGGGTTCAAGGCTTTGCTTGCAAAGCTGGCAGGGATAGAAGCGACAATCAATACCCGGGAGTATAACCCGAGTTTAGCCGGCAACGTTGATGCCCTGATCAATCAGGCTAATGATTTTATGGCTGAACTGCCGGGGAAAGAAGCTGCTCTTAACGAGTGTATTTCTTACGACGTCGTCTCCCCGTTGCTGCAGGCCCAGGTCCAGATGGCACAAATAAAAAATGTCAGCTCGTGGGACAGTGAAATTGCCAGCCTGAGAGGGCAGTGCCGTACCCGGCTGGATGCTGCAAATGCCGCTGCGGATAAAGACCAGAAACCTGACACAGAGGGTACAGAATTTGAGCCGCCACGGGGCCAGGGCACAGACTGTAGTTTTCGTGGTAGAGATGGCAAGTGCATGGACGATGTTATTGGTGGTACGCCTCGTGGTGTGGGCGTTGGCGGTACACCTGTCGTTGTAACCCCGACAGGAGGGGGCGCGGGGCAGCCACCTGAACAGGATTCGACTACCGGCCAGTCAGGGACTGGAACCGCATTCGGCGACTACGGTACAGATCCGCGCGAGCGGGAGCGTCAGTCTAACCAGAGGGCCGAAAACCAGGCCGATATTAACCGCGCACAAGGGAGGATGGGGCCAGATGGCCGACCACTGCCTGGTGGTGGTCGTCCCGGTTCTGATATTGCTACATCGTTTGGCACACCAACCTTACCTGATGACCCAGTGATTAATGAGCCTGCACCTACAGCAGGTCAAGCACCTTCAGAAACCAGCGACAACACCATAGCCGGTACCGGGAAGCCCCAGGCAGGCGGGTCAGGCGGCACTGCTGGCAGGCAATCATCCTCAGGAATGATCCCTGGTACCAACAGATCCGGCAAGCCTGCCGCCAGATCCGGTAAGCCTACATCGACGAGGCGGGCTGGTGGCAGTAATTCTGCCGCCTGTCGGTCAGCATTCAACGCTTTGTTAACGCATACAAGACAGGCCGCTTCGGTGATCAGTAAGGGTTGTGGGCAATTCGTTTCCTTTCAAAAAAGAAGCTACAGTTTATTATCTGCTTATGAAAAATCCTGTGGTAGAGCAGCCAAAGGAAAGGATATTTTACTTAGGCAGGTCACTCAAATGAAGAAACTTTGCCGCAGTGCAGGGAGTAGCTCGGGTGGCAAGCCAGTTAAACCGAGAAAGCCAGTTAAACCGAGAAAACCAGTTAAACCACGCAGACTAGCACCTCCCCCGGTTGTTAAATGTGGCAAAGATCAGAAGAAAGTGAAAAGTGGAAATACCTACACCTGTAGTGATTTACCATGTCCAAAAGGTCGGCCAAGAATGTTCGCGGGCTGGGGTTGTGGGAGCTTGTATGGTAACTAGAGCCCAGTCAGAAACTCTTACGCAATTGAAATCAAACAATTATGTATGGAGTGAACTGAGGAAGAACAGTGAATTTTGTGGTATCTAAAATGTATGCTCGAAAAAGGTACTCTAAAATTGGCCAATCTATATTGGCGGTTGGCGTGGCGTGTACTTTTGGCTTTTCTACACCAGCCTGGGCCGAAATGATCCTGGATCTGGAACAGGCTATCGCTCTGGTTTTGAAACAGAACCGCTCTGTCAGGCAGTCCTCAGACCGTCTCGGGCTGGATGCGAATTCTATCGTAGCCGTGCAGTCAGATTTCAAAACTCAAATCTCTCCAGACGCCATTATTGGCGTACAGAATGGCAAGGATGCCAGCAGTTACGGTTTTAAGGTTGTACGCCGGTTTTATAATGGAACAGAACTGGTAACACGCATCGCCAATGAAAAATTTGGCAGTGATGACGGGCGTAGCAACCGTGTTTCAGTTGAATGGCGGCAGCCACTGTTGGCGAATGCCGGCAGGCTGGTAAACGAGGAACCGCTTGTACGGGCGCAGCAAAGCAGCCTCAGCAACCGGCGCTCATATGAGTTGACGCGTGTCAGTGTGGTTCTGCAAGTGATATCGCTGTACTACGAAATGATACGTTTACAGCAGCAAACGCGTGCGGATAAAAAAACCATTGATCGATTGACTGCCTTATTTAAGGCGAGCAAGGCAAAAGAATCGCTGGGGTGGACGACGCGCGTGGATACCTTACGTGTTGAATTACAGCTGAGTGAGGCGCGGAGTCGGCAGAATAGCAATCAGGATCTGCTCCGCAGTGCTGCACGGCAATTTTCTGAGATCCTGGCTATGCCACTGAATACGACGTTTAAGCTAAAACCCCCGCCTACATTTGAGCTGGAAATTACAGATGAGAAGCTTGCGATTAAGACGGCCCTGAAGAACCGCCTCGATTTTGCCCAGGTGCTACAGGATTTTGAGGATGCAAACCGTGGCGTAAAAATTGCTAAAAAGCGACTAAAACCCGCACTGCAACTGGTTACAAGGTACACCCGGGCTGATGATTTTGTGTTTTTCGATAATAGCCTGGGGAGCAATAATCGCTGGTCCTTGCAGCTTACCAGCAATACTGATTTTCACCGGCGTAGGGAAAAAGCAGAATTCCGAAACGCCAGCATTGAAGAGGATGCTGCCTCACAGGCGATTGAAATTGCGCGTCAGTCCATTATCCGTGAGGTGCGTGATCGACTGACCAGTTATCGTTTAAATCGACGTAATTTAACATTGGCTGAAAGCAGTTATGATCGGGCGGAATCACGTTTGAAACTGGCCCGGCGCCTGTTTGATATAGGCCGCGAAACACAGTTTACCGTCAGTGATGCTGAGGAGGCATTTTTGCAGACTGAGAACCAGCTGCTGCTCAATCAGGCACGGGTTTCGGTCTCAGGCTATCAGGCGCTGGAGGCTATGGGGCTGTTGATAGAAACCCCGAAGGAGTTAAGGCCGGATGTCTATCCGCGCATATAAACTGCTTAGAATCGCGCTGGTTACTGTCGTCTTGACAGCCCTTGTTCTGTTGATGCTGACAGTCGATATCAGGGTCAGCACTTCGACGGCAATGGCAAAGCCTGTGGTGATGGTCGAGACAGGTCCACTGGAAGTCTGGTCAAATTATTCAGGTGAGATCAATTCACAGCGCGTCACCGTTATTATGTCTAAAATGCTTGGTAGATCGACAATTACCGAGCTGGAAGAAGAAGGCAAGCAAGTTGAAAAAGGCGATGTGCTGGCTCGTTTTGATTCTGCAGAAATAGAGCAAACCATCATTAAGCTTGAGCGTGAGCATACTCTGGCCAGCACCAGTCTGGATAGCCTGATCAATGCTAAAATTCCGATGGAACTCGAAGAGCTTTCGTCAAAAATGCTGGAGCTCAAAGGACGTTTATCATATGAACAGGCCTATCTGGCAGACAGCAGACGCCTACTGAAAGAAAAAATTGTCTCACCGCAGGAAGTACAGAAGCAGCAAAGTAAAGTTGATCAGCTCCGAGTAAATTATAAATCTGTCAGTAAGCGTCATCAGCTGACCATTGATCACCTCAACCCGCTGGCGATAAAACAGGCAACAGCCAAAGTCAGTGCAGCTGAACAGGAACTGGAAATAGCAAAAAGACAGCTGTCTAATTCAGTTATTTATGCGCCCGCCAGAGGGGTGGTTGTATATAACCCGCTGTATTTTGGAAATGAATACCGTTCTATCCGGGTGGGTGATCCAGTGTATGCAAATCAGCGATTCATGGTTTTACCGGATATGCAGTTACTGAAAGTAAATTTTTATATTCCGGAGTCAGAGCTTTCCCGGGTGGGTGACGGCCAGGATGTTCTGGTACGGCCTGTCTCTAATAGTGAAACCCGATTATTGGGAAAGATCACGCATATCGGTACAGCAGCACAAAAACTGCCCGGCAAGCCTCAGTGGCAACGCTACTTCCAGGTTACTGTGTCGATAGAGCAAAGTGAAAACGAAGTGCGTCCCGGCATGTCTGTCGTGGTACACGTACGTTCCTATAACAATCAGAATGCAATAAGGATTCCCCGGCGGGTCGTTAACTGGGATGGAAAATTACCTTTTGTTTATCTTGAACAGAACGGAGAGAAGCAGAAAAAAGATATCACACTGGGACAGGCGAATACTGAATACATAGAAGTCATCGGTGGCCTGGTGCCTGGTGACAAGGTGTTTGTAGAATGAATCCGGTTGAGATGAAGGAGAGCACCGTACTCGAACTTTCAGGGGTGAATAGAGACTTCCCTACTTCATCCGGTTGTGTGCAGGCGTTGAAGCGGGCTTCCCTTAAGGTAGAGAAGAATGAGTTTATCGCTTTAACAGGCCCTTCAGGATCAGGGAAATCCACATTGTTGAATATTGCTGCTTTGCTGGACACGCCTACCCGCGGGGGGCGGGTTTTTCTGGGTAAAGATACGGAAGGATTGCATGATGGCGAATTAGCCGACATGAGAAAAGATTCTGTCGGCATGATATTTCAAAGCTATCATTTATTACCGCACCGGACAGTGCTGGAAAATATACTGTTCCGGTTCAGGTATCTTAAAACACCCGCTGTTCAGGCAAGAAAACTCGCCATGGAAGCGATAGAACTGACGGGTTTAAACGACATCATGCATCGTGCAGCCTATTTGCTGTCAGGCGGTGAAATGCAGCGAGCAGCCATTGCCCGTTCTATTGTTAACCGTCCGGCTTTACTGGTTGCCGATGAGCCGACAGGGAATCTTGACAGAAAATCCACGGAAGGTGTGATGAAGTGCCTGTCAAACCTGAATGAATTAGGAACAACCATACTTATGGTGACGCACAATGAAGGCATATTAAATTATTGTACGCGACATATATATTGTAAGGACGGTTATATAGAAGGTTGAACATGCTGTATATACCACCAACAATTCTCGACGTCGTTCTGGGTATTCGATCAGATATCGGCCGCTTCCTTATGTCGCTTGGAGCCATAGCTGTCGGCATGTTCTCACTGGTTATGCTGATTGCTATTACCCGGGGGCTTGATCATCAGGCCGAATCCCTGATTCGTTCACTCGGTGTCAATGTCATCGGTGTGATTAGCCAGCCACAGCAGAAAAGCAGCAGTGGTGTTCGAGTCGGTACGGAAACAAGTCGGACGATTGCGGCAGCTTTCCCGGGGATCTCTGTTTCCAATGTGCGCGTGTCATCGGCTTCTACCCTCGGAACGGTACAAAAAGTGGAAATTATAGCAACTGATGAGAATTTCCTGGATATACGTCAGTGGGATCTGGTTTCCGGACGTTTCCTTGACGCTGCGGATCTTCGTTTAAGAGAACGGGTTGCCATCATCAGTGAACAACTGGCCAGTTCATGGGCATGGTCTATCAATAGCATCATTATCCTTGGTCAGAGTACTTTTAGAGTGGTGGGAATCGTACGCGCGAACACGGGAAATCAGGAAAATATGAATGGCATTGACCAGCATCTATACGGAAACAATATGGTGATCGTGCCGATCACACTGCAGCCATACTGGAGTGATCAGTACCTGCAGAATGTCGATGCATTAGACGCCATATATCTCAAGGTCGGTAGCCGTCAGTCATTCCCTGTCATCCTGAAAGGCATCAAGCAGATTCTTGATGACCCCGTGTACGATCAAAGCTCAATTACTCTGCTTTCTCCGGACAAACTGGTGGCAGGCACACGCACGTTGCAGAATACGTTAAATATTACTTTGGGATTTTTGGTTGTGCTATCCGTTGGTTTAGGCGGTATGACGATGGTGGGCCTGATGGTGGCGAATGTAAGAGAGCGTCGCGCGGAGATCGGCTTGCGGCGGGCGATGGGCGCAAAGAAATGGCAGATTCAGTTTCTGTTTGTCATTGAGTCAATCGTTGTTTCACTCTCTGCGCTGGCTGTCGGTTTGCTCATCAGTGCGGGTATTTTATTTATGATCGGTAACCGACTGCCTGTGCCAGTTGTTATCAGTTATTCAGTGTTAGGCATCCCCGTTATTGTGTCCCTTGCCTCCGGGCTGGTGGCATCCATCTGGCCGGCCTTGCTGGCAAGCAGAATCGAACCTTGTATAGCCCTAAGGCATTAAGGTCTTAAAAGCAGAGGAAAGAGGAAAGGTTAAAGAGGAAAGATAAAAAAGAGGACTACGATTTCGATTTTCCTTTCCTTTGCTTTAGTTGACCTTATGGTTCCCCACCGGCCAGTTATCGAGTGCGGCCTGTTCCAGCAATTCGATCAGACGATCCACTCTGGACTCTACATCGGATGCTTCCAGAAGGGATTGTTTCTGGGTAGAGCTGAAAGGACAGTGCATGGCCAGTGCAGTAACTAGTTCAGACATGCTTGCTTCGAGTATGGGTCCGAGATGGGAGTTTTCTTCCGGCATTGGCAGATATAACGAGGCAGCATTCAGTAATCTCCTGTGTTTATCGTTATTGCCCTCCCTGATTATATTCCCCGAAGGCAGATAATCAACTTCCGCAGTACGATAGAGGTATCTGTCATCATGCTCCTGAACAATATCAAATCGACACAGACCGCGCAGGGTTACCAGCATTCGTCCATCATTAGTGTCTTCATGGTGGGTGATTTTGCCGGTGCAGCCGGTCATGTAGACCGGTGGGTCAGATTGACAGGACTGGTTCGTTGAAGGCTGTATCATGCCGATGATGCCGTCTCCCTGCAGAGCATCCCTGAACATGTGCAGGTAACGTTGCTCAAAGATATGCAGTGGAAGTATGCCGCCCGGTAATAGTAGAACCCCCGGTAACGGGAAAAGCGGTATATTTCTTGGTAGTCTGATATCGTTCATAGCAGAACCCGTGTGGTTAAGTATTTTCTATAATTCTAGCAGACCGGTGGTTAGTAAGATAAATGATAATAGAATTATTTATAGAAACTCAGGGGCAGGGGCTTATAGATATCACTGCCGAGGTGGTATCGTTGGTCAGCACTGCATCCTGTAAGGAAGGACTTTGTACGGTTTATGTTACCCATACATCGGCAAGCCTGACTATACAGGAGAATGCCGACCCGTCCGCTCGCCGGGATCTGGAGAACTGGCTGAATCGCCTGGTACCAGAAAACGATCCACTGTATACCCACACGACCGAAGGAGCGGATGATATGCCTGCCCATATCAAGGCCATCCTCACCAACGTTTCACTGAGCATTCCCATCATCAATGGCAGACTGGGGCTGGGAACCTGGCAGGGGTTGTATCTGTGGGAACATCGCCGGTCAGGTCATCGACGACGGTTGCTGGTGCATGTTACAAAGTAGCATAGCTGGAACCTGGAACTATTTTCAATGCTATAATCCGTCGTTCTTGCTTACCTGCTCACGGTAGAATTTTGTAATGAATGACAATATCAAAGAAAGCCTGAAAGACAATTCCACCTGGATGCGTATCCTCTATATGGCTATTTTCGTGTTCATTTTTAATATTGTCGAATTTTTGATCGCTGCCCTGGTTGTATTCCAGCTGCTGGTGCTTTTGTTTACCGGTAAGAAGAACATACGCCTGGTTAGTTTTGGCGACATGCTTAGCCAGTACGTCTACAGGATTCTGCAGTATTTGACATTCAATAGCGAAGACAGGCCTTTCCCGTTTGCTGACTGGGATGACGTAGCTCTGGAAACAGGCAAGCAATAATTCTGACAACTTTCATACTTTCAGCTAATTGCCCCGAAATAAACGATTATAGGTAGCCTCTGCAGTAATGGAACAAAGATACATTCCCCAGGACATAGAAACTCCTCTACAGGCGCAGTGGGAAAACGACAAAGTTTACAAGGTAACTGAAGACCCTGATCGGGAGTCCTTTTATAGTCTCTGTATGTTTCCCTATCCCAGTGGCCGCCTGCATATGGGGCATGTTCGGAATTACACGATTGGTGATGTGATTAGCCGCTATCAGCGGATGCAGGGGAAGAACGTGCTGCAGCCGATGGGCTGGGATGCGTTTGGCCTGCCGGCCGAAAATGCGGCAATCAAGCATGGTGTGCCACCGGCAAAATGGACGCATGAAAATATCGATTACATGCGTGATCAGCTGAAGCGGCTCGGCTTCGGTTATGACTGGGATCGTGAACTGGCGACCTGTGATCCGGATTACTACCACTGGGAACAATGGCTGTTTACCCGCCTGTTGCAGAAAGGCCTGGTCTACAAGCGTACCGCGCCCGTTAACTGGTGCCCGCATGACAGGACCGTGCTGGCCAATGAACAGGTCATCGACGGTTGCTGCTGGCGTTGCAATACTCCGGTGGAGCGGCAGGAAATCCCACAATGGTTCATGAAGATCACCGCGTATGCTGATGAGTTGCTAGCGGGTCTGGATCAGCTTGATGGCTGGCCAGATGCGGTGAAGACTATGCAGCGAAACTGGATCGGTCGATCAGAGGGCGTAGAGCTGAGTTTTGCAGCAGAGGGTGAGGTGGATGATCTTGTTGTCTATACCACAAGACCGGACACCCTGATGGGTGTTACCTATGTGGCAGTCGCTGCTAAACACCCGTTGGCACTGAAAGCAGCTGAAAACAGTCCTGATCTGCAGCTGTTTATCGAAGAATGTCGTAGCACCGAGACTGCTGAAGCAGCCATGGAAACTATGGAAAAGAAGGGCATGGCTACCGGTTTTGTTGTTAGCCATCCTGTTACAGGCGAAGACGTTCCGGTTTGGGTCGCAAATTTTGTTCTGATGGGTTATGGCACCGGTGCAGTGATGGCTGTACCAGCGCATGACCAGCGGGATTTTGAATTTGCTGGTAAATACGACATCCCGATCAAACCGGTAGTTTACCCGGCAGGCGGAGAACTGGAGCGGCCGCTGACAGCGGCATTTACCGACTACGGTGTGTTGAAAAATTCCGGCCAGTTTGACGGACTGACATCAGCACAGGCTTTTGAGGCCATTGCTGACTGGCTACAGCAGCAGGCGAAAGGCGAGCGTCGAGTAAATTACCGGCTACGCGACTGGGGCATTTCCCGTCAGCGCTATTGGGGCTGTCCAGTGCCAGTTATTTATTGTGATGATTGCGGCACAGTGCCGGTGCCGGATAAGGATTTACCCGTGCTATTACCGCTTGATGTAGAGCTGGATGGTACCCGTTCGCCGTTAGTCGATCATCCTGACTTTACCCATGTGAAATGCCCATCATGTGGTGCTGATGCACGCAGGGAAACCGATACTTTTGATACTTTTTTTGAGTCTTCCTGGTATCTGGCACGTTTTACCTGTGCGGATCAGGACAAGGCGATGCTTGATGAGCGGGCAGATTTCTGGCTACCGGTCGACCAGTATGTCGGTGGTATCGAGCATGCCATCCTGCATCTATTGTACGCGCGCTTTTTCACAAAACTGATGCGTGACGAGGGTCTGCTGCATGTTGATGAACCAATTAAGCGACTGTTGACCCAGGGTATGGTGTTGATGAATGGCAGCAAGATGTCGAAGTCCAAAGGCAATACGGTCGATCCCGAGTCTCTTATAAATCGCTATGGTGCCGATACGGTGCGTTTGTTCATTATGTTTGCTTCGCCGCCACAGATGTCACTGGAGTGGTCTGATGAAGGCGTTGAAGGGGCGTCGCGCTTTCTTCGACGACTATGGCGTCTGGTGTCTGAGCATGTGACTGATGGTGTGGTTTCTGGCAGTGAGAATGGTCACTCAGACACGGCAAAAATTCTCAACCGCCAGATTCATCTGACCATCAAAAAAGTAACTGATGATATAGAACGCAGGCTGCAGCTGAATACAGCGATAGCCGCAGTGATGGAGCTAATGAATGCTGTCAGCAAATTCCAGCCGACGCATGACAATGACAGAGCTGTCGTCCAGCAGGCGCTGGAGACGGCCTGTCTGTTGTTGACCCCGGTAGTGCCGCACATTACCACCGTGTTGTGGCAGGAACTTGGTCAGACAGGAGCTATTATTGATGCAGCATGGCCGCTTGCTGAAGAAGCCGCTATGGTACAGGATGAGATCCAGTATGTCGTCCAGGTCAATGGCAAGCTGCGTGACCGCATACGGGTGGCTGCAGATGCTGATCAGACTACGATTAAACAACTGGCGCAGGCCAGCGAAAGTGTGCAGCGCCATATTGATGGATTTACAGTACGTAAGATAATTGTCGTACCGGGGCGACTGGTAAATATTGTTGTCGGCTGACAATATGGGCACCTCTATTTAATCCCTATGGGCATAATTCCCCGTGGCTTGCCACGAAAACTGTAGGTGCGAATTCATTCGCACAATGTGCATAAACATTGGCATGGCTGTGCGAATGAATTCGCACCTACATTTAATACCCCGTCAGCTTGCTGCGGGGTAGTTTATTTCCATGAATATTCATCTTGCATCCCAAATAGTCCCTCTCTGCGTTAAGAATCTTCGTAATAACCAGGGAGCCTTGCCTTGATATGAACAATTTGAAATACAATCTGATCTCTTCAGAATTAGTAGAGGTACCCCATATGAGTGTTTTTCCTGTTCAGTTTTGCCGGTATACTCGACCCAATGCCGAAAATGATTGAAACAAAAATCTTCCTGTAAGGATATTCTGATGAAAAGCGTTGCCCTGATTTTACTGTTAACAACCAGCCTGCTTTCCGGATGTGGTTTTCACCTGCGTGGAACTGTTGTGCTGCCTGATTCAATCCGTTCGGTTGCAATTTCATCGCCTGACGGCAAACTCAAAGATATCCTTACAGACAGGCTGGAATCCAGCAAGGTAACTGTTGTCGCTAGCCCGACTTCAGACAGCGCAAATATTAAAATTACCAGCGTCAAATTTAGTCGTGAAATCAGAACAATTGATGAGCGTGGCAAGTCTACGGGTTATGTGATTATTCTCAAAGTCGGCTATAAGGTTTTCGACAGCAAGGGCAAAGAGCTGATCAAGCCGTCAGTCTCTACAGCACGACGCGATTACAATTTTAATCCGGACCAACTGTTGTCAGCAACGCGGGAAGAAGAGCTGCTGCGTGATGATATGCGTGGAGATGTAGCACAGGGCATACTGAGCAAAATGTCCCGTATCAGGTAGTACTAGGCTGAAGCTTCTCTTGCGCGTCTCTATACAAAGTCTGTCTGATTCGGATAGAAAAGATCTAAAGCCTGTTTATCTGCTGTTTGGCAGCGAAATTCTGCTGCTTGAAGAAGTCTCTGATGCATTACGTAAACAGGCACGGCAACAGGGTTACACTGAGCGTGATAGTTTTGTCGTTGAGCAGGGATTCGACTGGGGTGCGCTGTTACAGTCGGGCAGCAGCATGTCCTTATTTGACGAAAAGCGATTGATAGAGTTGCGTATGCCAACAGGCAAACCCGGCCAGCCTGGCAGCCGTATGTTGATTGAGCTGGCAGAAAATATGCCACCCGATACCCTGTTAATGGTTATTTGCGGTGCTGTTGACCGGACGGGGCAGAACCAGAAATGGTTCAAGGCACTTGATGCGGCGGGCGTAACTGCAGAAGCCAAAGAGGTTAAGCTGGCAGACTTTCCCGGCTGGTTGTCACATCGTCTGCGTAGCAAAGGGCTGCTTCCTGATCAACAATCTATCGAATTATTAACACATTATTTTGAAGGTAATCTACTGGCTGCCGCCCAGGAAATCGATTTACTGGCGCTGAACATCTCGTCGGATAATGGCTCGCTACACGATGCAAAACAGCAACTTGCAGTCCTGCAGTCTTCCGTGTCAGATAATTCTCGATTTTCTGTCTTCAGCTACCTGGATGCCTGCCTGGCAGGAGACTGGCTACGAACAAGCCGTATTATTGATGCCTTGAGAGCGGAAAAAGATCAGTCAGTATTTCTCATAGTAATGCTTGGGCGTGAGGTGAGAAGGCTGACACAGATAGCTTCAGCCCTGGCTGGCGGTGCAAATAAAGGGCAGGTCTTCAAACAATACAGGGTCTGGGGTGCTGATCAGCACAGGATTGACGGTGCAATCAGACGCCACGGCCGGGATCAATGGCAGCAAATCCTGCAGCAGATAGCAAAGCTTGATAAAATAGCCAAAGGCAGAGCTAGCAGTGAAGGGATATCGATCTGGTTCGATATCGAAAAACTGTCGATGAAAATCTGTGGACTTAAAATAAGTTGAAGCAATGAATTCACAATCGATTGAAAAATACATGGATCAGCTGGGTCGTCTGGCAAGAGCAGCGAGCAGACGGGCTGCGGCGGTGGATAGCGCTGCCAGGAATAAGGCCTTACTGGCAGCGGCTGCCGCGATTGAAGATCAGGCAGCGAGTCTGGCAATAGAAAACAACAGGGATCTTGAATCAGGCCGTGAACATGGACTGGATGCCGCGTTACTGGATCGTCTCGAATTGACCGTTGAGCGCATCGCAGGTATGGCTGAAGGACTGCGGCAGGTGGCGGCCTTACCTGATCCTGTCGGTGAAATTACCGACATGCGTTACATGCCTTCTGGTATACAGGTTGGCCGCATGCGTGTACCGCTGGGTGTCATAGGCATCATTTATGAGTCACGCCCTAATGTGACCGCAGATGCCGCATCATTGTGCCTGAAATCGGGCAATGCCTGTATTCTCAGAGGTGGTTCGGAGGCCCTGCACTCCAATCTGGCGCTGGCAGCCTGTCTCCGGCAGGGGCTGGAGGCGGCAGGCTTGCCTGAAACGCTCATTCAGGTAATTAACACCACGGATCGTGCAGCCGTCGGCAAGTTGCTGACCATGGATCAATATGTCGATGTCATCATTCCTCGCGGTGGCAAAGGTTTGATAGAGCGGGTGATGAAGGAATCCAGCATACCTGTTATCAAACATCTGCATGGTGTCTGCCATGTCTATATTGATGATCAGGCAGATATCAACAAGGCCGTAGAGATTGCCTATAACTCTAAAACGCATCGCTATGGTGTTTGTAATGCGATGGAAACATTGTTGGTAGCGGATTCAGTAGCAGGCAGTGTATTGCCCCTGCTGGCACAGCGTTACGCTGATGCCGGTGTAGAGTTACGAGGCTGTGATAGAACTCGTACTATTCTAGCCGATATCAAAGCGGCAACGGATGAAGACTGGGATGCGGAATATCTTGCTCCGATACTGGCTATACGCATCGTCGATGGTATTGATCAGGCAATGCAGCACATAGATCAATATGGCTCACAGCATACCGATACCATCGTCACAGAGGACTACAGCAAGTCACGCAAATTCCTGCGCCAGGTTGATTCCAGTTCAGTCCTAGTCAATGCATCGACCCGTTTCTCCGATGGCTTTGAATATGGGCTTGGTGCCGAAATCGGTATCAGTACCGACAAGCTGCATGTGCGTGGCCCGGTAGGGCTGGAAGGTCTGACATCACAAAAATACATTGTCCTGGGTGACGGCCATATACGCCAGTAGGTCACAATGCCGCGTTTGATCTATCTGTACGGCGGTACTTTTGATCCGGTACACTATGGCCACCTCAAGCCACTGGATGAACTGCAGCAGAAACTGACAGCCGATGCAGTTTATATTCTGCCTGCTTCAATACCGCCGCACCGGCCGGTACCACAGGCCAGCTGCCAGCAGCGAGTGGAAATGTTGAAGCTGGCACTGCGGGAGTATCCCGACTTTATTCTGGACTGCCGTGAGCTGGAACGTGAAGGGCCTTCGTGGACAGTGCTGACCCTGCAGTCTTTCCAGCAACAATATCCCGCTGACAACCTGTGTCTGGTAATGGGCAGTGACGCCTTCGCCAGCCTGCCTACGTGGTATCATTGGAAGGAAATTTTACAACTGGCACATATTATTGTTATTCAGCGGGCAGGTGAACTGGCGTGTTCGATGCCTGATTGGGCAACAGAACACATGGTTGATGATGTGACAGCCCTGCGTAACAGGAAATGTTCCAGTGTCATGCCAGTCAGCCTGAAAGGCTATGACATTTCAGCGACAGATATCCGACAGCGGCTAAATGAAGGGCGGGATATTGACGGAATGTTGTCTGATGAGGTGATTGATTTCATCCGCCAAAATGGGCTTTATCAAAACGATAAATGAGGATGGTGAGTATATGAGGAAACAGGATTGCCTATGACACCCGAACAGGTAAGGGATACCGCTGTAGCCGGGCTGGAAGAAGCCAAGGTACAGGATATCAAGGTGATGGATGTTAGGGGGCTGACCGATATTACCGATTTTATGATACTGGCGACCGGCACGTCGTCCCGTCACGTCAATGCCATCGCTGACAAGCTGGTTGATTACATGAAAGATCATGGCCATCGTCCACTCGGTGTAGAAGGGCAGGAAGAGGCGGAATGGGTATTGGTTGATCTGAATGATGTCATCACTCATATCATGCAGACGGATGCCCGTGTATTTTATGATCTGGAAAAGCTGTGGGGCGAAGAACTGCGCCAGATCGTCGAGAAAAGCAGGGAAGGCTGAGCAGAGATTGAGATTCCCCTGATGCAGATTCATCTCATCGCCGTAGGTCGTAAGATGCCACATTGGGTCGATCAGGCCTATAGTGAATATGCCCATCGCATGCCTCGTCATTGTTCAATGAAATTGATTGAAATCAATGCCGGTAAACGCAGCAAAAGCGCCGATGTCGCACGTATCAATCGCGAAGAAGGTGAGCGTTTGCTGCAGGCAATCCCGAATGGCTCACGGGTCATCGCAATGGAGCGTAGCGGCAAAGAAAAAAATACCGAGCAACTGGCTCTCAGTATGGAAAAGTGGCTGGCGGGTGGGCAGGATGTGGTGTTGCTGGTTGGTGGCCCGGAGGGTCTCTCAGAAGACTGTCTTGAGCGTGCAGATGAATGCTGGTCTCTGTCGAAGATGACCTTTGCTCATCCACTGGTTCGTGTTGTCCTGGCCGAACAGCTCTACCGTGCCTGGAGTATTATCGCCAAACTGCCCTACCATAGAGGCGAGCAGGGTGGTGGCTGATCAAAGGTTCTCTGAACCATATCTGTATCTGGCCTCTGCATCGCCACGCCGTAGTGAACTACTCAAACAGATTGGTATTAATTTTGAGCTGATCAAGGGGCTTGATGTAGATGAAGCTCAGCATGAAACAGAGACACCAGAGCAATATGTATCCCGTCTGGCAAAGGAAAAAGCAGCCGCCGGTTATTCCCGATTGACTTCCTCAATTCCTGCTTCCGCAGTAGAAGACAAACAGGCAGCCGGAATTCTCGTATTGGGAGCAGATACATGTATTGAACTTGATAAAGCAATAGTTGGCAAGCCAGCCAATAGAGAAGATGGTATAGCAATGTTGAAAGGTTTATCCGGCCGGTCGCACAGGGTTTTAACGGCCATCTGTCTTTTTGATGGTAACAATGTGCGCCAGGCACTGAGTAAGAGTACAGTCTTTTTCAAGCCACTCAAAATTGATGAGATTGAACAATATTGGGAAACAGGTGAGCCTGCCGACAAAGCCGGCGCCTATGCAATTCAGGGCTATGCTGCGCAGTTTGTTGTCGATTTACATGGGAGTTATAGCGGGGTGGTTGGGTTGCCGTTGTATGAGTTGAGTGAGTTGCTTGCTGAGGCTTCATCATCTGATTGATTGCTTATTGTGCTGGCGCACGGCTGGGGTTTTTCCTTTTTTATTTTTACTCTTTACATTGTAAAATAGACACGACCCCTTTTCCTATTTTGGCATAACGAAGCTGTAGAAAAACCTACAGCTTATTTTTTGATTAGATTTTATCCTAAAAAACGGGCTCCTACGTGAATTCTGAGTCTGGTTTACCTCTGTCATTTATATTTGAGGGCACTCTCCGTTGCGAAAATATCTCTATAAAAGTTTTCCACAGGTTTTTCTACAGCCTCAACATTGAGCTAAGCTGCGACGCGTAGCAGCGTCAGGTGGAGGCCAAAGGCCGGTGTACTTTAGCGTTTTGTTATATTTCATTACTCGTAATGCGTCCACATTCGGATAATTTTTACTATTTTCTCTTTTTCATATATTTGATACACAAGACGATGTTGAATATTAATTCTTCTTGAGTATGCACCTGCTAAGTCGCCCACAAGTTTTTCAAACGATGGGGGATTTTGGAGAGGGCTTTCTTTTAGAATATCTAATAGAAGTTGAGCCTTATTTTTAAGTCCTGATTGGCTTATTCTTTTAGCGTCTTTTTGAGCTTGTTTTGTATAGACTATCTTCCAACTCACCAATCAATATCCTTTGAGCATGCCGCCACATCCTCCTCAAGGCCTTCTTTTATAGATTCCCGCATACCTGGAACTGAGAGTAAATAAAGTGTTTCATTTACTGCGTTCCAATCACTCTCAGAAATAAGAACAGCATTATTTCTTTTCCCCGTAATAACAATAGGTTGGTGAGACTCTGCCGCCTCGTCAATTAGGTTATATAGATCTGCCCTTGCATCTGTTGCTTTTAAAATTGCCATATTTCATCTCCGATATACCTTAATCGTACGCATATACGTACGCTTTTGCAATGAGTATTTATAAAATATAACGCCTTGCTCAGCGGCAATTCAAAGCGGCACATTTTTGCGAATGCAAAACTGGGGGAAGTTCCTCAATTAGGTGAGTGCAAAACTGGGGTAAGTTCCGATAGCTGTAGCTTCGGTTCGGGTAGGCTTGTGTGTATTCTTCCCACAGCAGGTGCTTGGTTACCCCTTTGCGCCTCAGCTCCTGATGCACCTCGACCCAGTCGGGTAATTCAAAGTCCCCCGTTGCACGGGTATCGGATGCCGGGTAAAACAGCTCAGCCAGCTGCTGATCATTCAGCTTCTCTATAGCCGCCCAGCTAAGATCCTGTGCCAGCGCTTTGCTGGTGATTTTCTGTATAACGCCCAGGCTGATTCTCAGGCTGTCCTTTATTTGCCTCATGCTCAGTCCAGCATGAAGGCGTAGTCGTAATACTTCGCGTAATTGTCGCATTGAAATTCTCTTTGTTGGCATCACCGTCTCCGATAGAAATCGGGCAGGTTAGCAGTGAATGTTCAATACGTGGAAAAGATTCTGATTCATCGTGAACGGTGATTCTGGTAAAACACTAAAAGTGTTCACGTTCACGCCAGAATCGGTGTTCACCATCAATCAGAATAGGTGTTCACGATGCGCCAGAATCAGTGTTCACGTTCGACCAGAATATGCATGTGAAATGAAAATTCATGAATAAATGTAGGTGCCTTCAAAATTTGAGGGCTAGAGCGAGGGATGTCACTGACATCACCCCCAGGCCAAACCAGGTA